>NZ_JAKKRM010000030.1:0-24886 GCF_025654295.1 Shewanella sp. SM23 | reverse complement strand
TCCAATCGCGGAAGGCCCGAAGGTCCCCTCCTTTCCCCCGTAGGGCGTATGCGGTATTAGCAGTCGTTTCCAACTGTTATCCCCCTCGACTGGGCAGATCCCTAGGCATTACTCACCCGTCCGCCGCTCGCCACCTCAGGAGTAAACTCCCTTGTGCTGCCGCTCGACTTGCATGTGTTAGGCCTGCCGCCAGCGTTCAATCTGAGCCATGATCAAACTCTTCAATTAAAGTTTTGTTGCTTCCGTCTTGCGACYTCAGCGGCTCAATGAATTCTGATTTTTTGTTTCTAACTAAAGAAACAAACTGTACATATTACTATGAACACTCATTGTTACATTGATTTAAATTTTTGACTGCCAACCCGAAGRTTAAGCAGTTTCGATTAACTCAACACCTGTGARTGYCCACACAGATTTCTTGTTTTATCTTGTTAAAGAGCAACTCAATATTCRTAAGAGAACTTGAGTACCACACTGAGCGYCGAACGCTTCCAKTTGGCTAGGGCTGCGTATTCTACGCATTTCCCGTTTCGCGTCAAGGAGTWTTTTACAACTTCTTGCTACGATTGAATTAAGCGCTTAAAAGCGACTCAATTCAACCTAACTCGCCAGCCTGCTTTCGCTGTCTGCCGTGTCAGTGGATGCGCATTATAGGCAGCAGAAGATTTTGTGCAAGGGCTTTTTAAATGAAAAAAGATCGCATGGCGATCTTTTAAACGATGGCGATTATTTTACATGCAAAGTGCCCATTAATTGGGCTTTTTGCTGCCTTTATCGATAAAACCTTGGATTAGCGAGACGGCTTTTACGTCATCCCAATCAACATAGGATCGAACAAAGGCAATTAATTGACCCTGTTGATCAAGAATAAAGGTCGCAGGAATCGTGTCGAGCGGAAAAACGTTCCCAAGACTTTGTGGTTGATCGTAGTAAGAGTTGAAATTCGCCATACCCAATGAACTTAAGAACGGCTGAACCTGCTGCTTACCTTCTGCATCAATAGAGATAGGCAGTACGACAAAATCTTCAGTCTTGAACTTAGTTGCTAACCTTTCGATTGCAGGCAACTCTCTGACACATGGCGGACACCAAGTAGCCCACATGTTAACCATAATGATCTTGCCTTTAAATTGGCTGAAGTCGATAGCTTTACCATCGACATCATTAAAGGCAACAGGCTCAATAGGAAAAGTCTTTGGCAGTACATTGATCAAATCAACCGTTGATTCCATCGGTTTAGCCGTTTGCTGCATACCAGGGTACGAATGCGCGACCCCAGCAACAAATACCGAAAGAATGGATGACAACATGAATGCCGTTATGACTTTATGCTTCATTTTGTATTGCGCTTTAGCAAGGTATCTAACTCGCGCTGATCTTCTGCGCTAATTTCGTTCGGCACATTACCGCCAATACGTTGCTTACGAATGAAGATGAATCCAATCACTAGACCCAGAAGTAATAAACCAATAGGACCTAACCAGAGAATGTAGGTCTTGGTTTCCATCTTAGGTTTATAGAGAACAAACTCACCGTAACGACTAGTCATAAACTCGATGATCTCATCATCCCCTTTTCCTTCGTCAACCATCTTGAATACCTCAAGACGCAGATCTCGAGCAACGGGTGAATTGGAGTCGATCAAATTTTGGTTTTGACACTGTGGACAACGTAGTTCATGGGCCAAAGACAAACCGCGCTTTTGATTTTCAGGTGACTTGAATTCGTAAGTATCAACTGGTGTTGCCATGACAGCGGTCGTCATGCTGAACATCAGCACTAGACCACCTATGATTTTTATCAGTGTTCTCATGCTGCGCCATCCTTCGCTGCTTCAGCTTGTAATTGTTGGATCATAGGGTAAAGGGTTTCACTCCATACACGTTGGTCAATTGGACCTGCATAACGGAAACGGATAATACCGTTGTGATCAACAATAAAACTCTCTGGAGCACCATAAACGCCAAGATCTAATCCTAAACGCCCATCTTTATCATAAATATTAACGTTGTAGGGATCGCCCTGACGTTTTAACTCTTCTAACGCAGGAACACGCTCATCACGATAGTTGATCCCGTAAATTGGCAGAAGATTTTTACGTTTTAGCATCACTAAGAAAGGATGCTCATATTTACAAGATGGACACCACGTCGCCCATACGTTAAGTAATGATACCTTACCTTTTAATTGCTCATTCGTTATGATCTCAGCCGGTGTTTCTAGTCGTTCCAGTTGGAAAGCCGGAATAGGCTTCCCTTCCAGTGCTGAATCCAATTGCTGCGGATTCAGAAATAACCCTTTATAGAGAAACACCCCCATGGCGAGAAATATGACCAATGGGATAAACAGAACCAACTTCTTCATACATTCCCCAATTATTGAGCCGTTGCCAATTTTGCCTTTTCGGCCAAAGGCGCGACGGCTGCAGTGACTTTCGCACGGTAACGTTTATCCGATGCAGCGAAGAATCCACCTATCATCATGAAAATTGCC
The DNA here is from genome assembly GCF_025654295.1 of Shewanella sp. SM23. Classification (NCBI taxonomy): domain Bacteria; kingdom Pseudomonadati; phylum Pseudomonadota; class Gammaproteobacteria; order Alteromonadales; family Shewanellaceae; genus Shewanella; species Shewanella sp. SM23. Next base: position 22,393 of record NZ_JAKKRM010000030.1, on the reverse strand, counting down.
CCAAACCACAACCAACGCACGAACGGCTTATAGTTTAAACGAACCGCAAATTCAGTGCTGGTAATAGGGTCACCCATAGTTACGTACAAGTCACGGAATAGACCCCAGTCAATACCGGCTTCTGTCATATCCATAGTTCGCACATTATATTGACGACGATCTGGTTTTAGTAATGTCAGTAGCTCATCGCCCTTGTAGATCTCTATCTGTCCCTGCTGTGCAGTGTAGTTAGGACCCACTACGTTTTTGGTCTCGAGATACTTAAAAGTATAACCGGCAAGTTCTTGGCTTACACCAGGTCCCATACGAACACTTTTCTCAATCGAGTAATTTGACACCATAGTGGCACCAATCACAGAAACGGCAATACCGAGATGCGCAAAGATCATACCAAGCTGACTACGGCCCATGCGGCTGATGCTGATATCACCTTCTTTCGACTTGACCATGTTATAGGCCGCTCTTGCGGTAGCCAGAATAATCCAAGCCGCGGCAGCAATACCAAAGGCAACCCAAATATTGAATGCACCATCGACGATAAAAGGAGTCACAATACCGATAACAGCAGCAATCATTGCTGGGATCAATAGCTGACGCTTAAGCTCGCCCGCTTTCGATTTTTTCCAACGAATAATTGGACCAATACCCATAAAGCCAAATAGCACTAATACGATAGGCACGAACACCGCATTAAAGTATGGGGGTCCAACAGAGATCTTACCCATGCCAAGCGCGTCGATGAGCAATGGATATAATGTACCCAATAGTACCGTACCTGCGGCAACCGTCAGTAGCACATTACACACTAAGAGCATAGTTTCTTTAGACTTAAGTTCGAAACGGGCTGGACTACTCATTTCACTAGCACGTAAAGCAAACAGTGTTAATGAACCGCCAACCGCTAAACCAAGTAACAACAGAATGAACATACCGCGGCTTGGATCGGCTGCGAATGAATGCACTGAGGTTAATACACCTGAGCGAACAATAAAGGTACCAAGCAAACTTAAAGAGAAAGCAAAAATAGACAGTAATACAGTCCAGTTACGGAAGGCGCCGCGTTTCTCAGTCACAATTAAAGAGTGAACAAGCGCAGTACCCACTAACCAAGGCATAAAAGAGGCGTTCTCAACAGGATCCCAGAACCACCAACCGCCCCAGCCTAATTCATAATAAGCCCACCAAGATCCTAGTGCGATACCGCCCGTAAGGAAGGTCCAAGCAGCCAATGTCCATGGACGAGTCCAACGAGCCCATGCAGAATCGAGACGGCCGCTCATCAGCGCAGCAATCGCAAATGCAAAGCTTACAGAGAAGCCCACATAACCTAAGTACAACATAGGAGGATGGAAGATTAATCCCACGTCCTGCAGCATTGGATTTAAGTCACGACCTTCGGCAGGGATCGGGAATAAACGTTCAAATGGGCTAGATGTGAGTAGCATAAACAAACTAAAGCCAATCACAATAAGAGCCAATACTGCCAGCACACGGGCAGTAAACACTTCTTCTAAACCTTTGCTAAACAAGGCAACCGCAGCTGCCCAAGTTGATAAAGCAAACACCCAAAATAACAGTGACCCTTCATGACCGCCCCATACGGCCGAGATCTTAAAGAAGATAGGTAACTGAGAATTTGAATGATGTGCCACATAGGCGACCGAGAAATCATCGACGGCAAAACTATAAGCCAGCACGACAACAGATAAGGTAATAAAAAAGAACATTCCGTACGTTAATGGCCAAGCGTACCTAACAAGGTATTGGTCTTTTCTGGCAACACCTATTAGGGGGACGCTGATTAATAAGAAGGCAAAAGCCACCCCTATTATCAACGCAAAGTGTCCAAGTTCTGGGATCATGGGTTTTCCTCAGTCTTCAATAATATGTTGATTTAGAAAGACTCTATCTCAACGCACAACATGCTATTCACGCAAATGCACGAAATTTTGCTCATTTTAGTATTTGCTATTGTTCCTGTCTGCCTCTTTCGTACAAAACTGGGTTACTTGTCTCATTCTCAATTTTAGAGGTCGATGAAAGTCACGGAAGAGGCTCAGTTCTGCATGTGACCGACAAATGACACTTAAGTTTCATACAAAATTTACAAGAAGAATCAATTTGTGAACCAGTGCCCAACTATAAGCTTTCAGCACTGGGATTACCTTATATTACTGTTCAATGAACAATCTTTACGTATAATCTTGCTTCCAAGCCTAGCGGTTACTCCGCTTTCTGCAAACTAAAGTGAATATAGAAACAATGACGACATTTTGGATTTTTATTGCGCTTGTTATGTTAGTCGGCCTGATGCTGATTTGGATCCCGCACTTCAGACAGCAAAAATTGCTGAAAACGGAAGAAGCTGGAGTTCGTAAACAAACGAACCTTGAATTGTTCAATGAGCGCTTAGGCGTTCTTGAAAAAGAATTAAGTGAAGAGCTACTCGATCAAGCCGAATTTGATGCATTGAAGAAAGAACTGGAAATCAGTCTACTCCAAGACATCAAACAAGCGAACGACGATTCACTGGTCAACCAAATAAAGCCAAAGACGATTCTGTGGCCGTCGATCATGTCAGTTTGTTTGATTGTCATCTCAGGCTATCTCTATCAACACTTAGGCGCCTTCGAGAATATTGATAGTGCTCAACAACCTGCAAATCCACATGCGGGAATGGATACGGCTCAAATCATGATGCAACGCGTGCAGATGATGGAAGCTCAAGTTAAAGCCGAGCCAGAAAACAGCCAACTGTGGTTCAGCTTAGGTCATGCTTATGTATCGGCAAACCAATACGATAAAGCGATTGCGGCTTTCGATAAAGTAATCGAATTAGTCGGAAAGCATGCAGAATTGCTCGGTCCAAAAGCAACGGCGATGTATTACAAAACGGGTCAACAAATGACACCGCAAATCCAAGCTCTTATCAATGAGTCTTTAGCAATGGATGCACAAGATCCTTCAACGCTACTGCTCGTGGGTATGGATGCTTTCTTTACTGCTGACTACAAGAAAGCCATCACCTCTTGGCAAACGATTTTAGATAGCGGTCGTGCCGACGTTGATCGTGCTGCTCTTATGAATGCAATCGAAACCGCCAACTTACGCATGCAGTCGGAAACCGCTGGCATGCCAAATGATGATGCACATAAGCAAGTCAAAGCGAGTGCTAAATCGGTCAATGTCACTATATCTATCTCTGCAGAACTTGCGGCTAAAGCCAGTCCAGAAGACACCATTTTCATCTTTGCCCGTGCAACTGAAGGACCTAAAGTCCCATTAGCTGCAACCAAAGTCAGTGCTAAGTCTTTCCCGATTACAGTGACATTAGATGACAGCAGCGGTATGGGTGGTGATGTGAAGTTAAGCGATGCTGCCAATGTGGAAGTGATTGCTGTGCTGTCTAAACAAGGTAATATCAAACCGCAAACGGGTGATATTCAAGGCAAGATCAGTAAAGTCGCCGTAGGCGATACAGCGAACCTAGTACTTGATACTCAAGTGCAATAAATCGCAGTTAATTGCAGATATAAAAAAACCGGCTTTCGCCGGTTTTTTTATATCTGAAAAATTACTTAGCTGTAGACATAAATTTGATAGCAGCTTTGTAATCATCATCAGTACAATCAGTACACATACCGCCTGGTGGCATAGCATTCAGACCAGTTTTCACACTCTTCACTAGAGCGTCAACACCCTTAGCTAAGCGTGGTTCCCATTCTGCAGCGTTGTGCACTTTTGGAGCACCAGCAACACCCATGCTGTGGCATACGGTACATGCCTTATTATAAATAGCCTCAGCATCTTGAGCTGAAGCGTTAACTGACATAGTCAAAGCAGCGACAGCAGTCATTGCTAACAGTTTTTTCATGTTCAATGTTCCTAATGCAAATACGTACAAAGCTCGGCGCCGCCCTTACTTAGGCAGACTCATTATAGCCGACTAAGATTACTACAAACTTCAAGAAATCTCATCTTTTTGTGATTAGAATCTCAACACAAAATGAATCAGGCGACAAGGATGACAAATTCGTTAATATATTAGCAAGTCGTAAAAAAGTTCGATAAATATTGCGGTTATTGGAACCACATCATATTGCTGACATCTAGTGCAAACCAAGAGTAAACCCCCAATAACGTTTGTGTTAGAATGACTTGTGTTTCCTTCCGGCTTGAGATAGAGGGTTCAGTGACAAATATAACTAAAGAAACCACATTAGTGTCAGCCAGCAAGCTGACCTGTATCCGCGAAGAACGCATCCTTTTTGATGAGTTAAGTTTTGATATAAATGCCGGTGACATTGTTCAGATTGAAGGCCCTAACGGCGCAGGCAAGACCAGTTTATTACGCATATTGGCGGGCCTTTCTCGCCCCTATGCCGGACAAACTTTTTACATTCATGAAGACATAAACCGTTGCCGCGATGAATACAATGAAGACCTCTTGTATTTAGGCCATTTAGCTGGCGTGAAATGCGAGCTGACTGCCGAAGAAAACCTTAATTTCAATTTAAGAATCAGTGGTTATGATGACTTTGATACGTCAGAGATTTTAGCCAAAGTCAATTTAACGGGCTTTGAAGAAGCTCTCGCGGGGCATTTATCCGCAGGTCAGCATCGCAGAACAGCGCTATCAAGATTGTGGCATAGCAACTGTAAAATTTGGATCCTTGACGAACCTTTTACTGCAATCGATAAAAAAGGCGTCGAAGAACTGGAGCAGTTATTTATTCAGCATGCGGATAATGGTGGCTGTGTGATCCTCACAACTCACCAAGATATGGGCATTATCACAGATGATAGGCTTCGTAAAATTCGTCTCGATTATCGCTTCATATAAGGTCAGGCTCAATGAAAAGAGGCATCAGTTTTACCCAAGCATTTTTCACCTTGCTGCAGCGAGATCTTAAAATTGCTATTCGCCACCGCGGCGACATTTTTAACCCACTGCTATTTTTTATTATGGTCGTTACCTTGTTTCCGCTGGGAATTGGACCAGAGCCGCAAATGTTAGCACGTGTGGCACCGGGGATAATTTGGGTCGCCGCATTATTAGCATCAATGTTGTCACTTGAAAGGCTTTTCAAAGCCGACTTTAGTGATGGTAGCTTAGAACAAATGCTATTAAGCCCGCAGCCATTAGCCATTCTCGTATTAGCTAAAGTGTTAGCCCACTGGATTTTAACTGGTGTGCCACTGATTATTATCGCACCACTGTTAGCGGTATTACTCAATCTAGACGGCAACAGCTACGGTGCGTTAATTTCAACGCTTGCGCTAGGCACGCCAGTATTGTCGCTGTTAGGTGCTATTGGTGTGGCATTAACCGTCGGTCTAAGGAAAGGCGGCGTGTTACTCAGCTTACTTATTTTGCCCCTATATATCCCAGTACTCATTTTTGCAACGAGTGCCATAGACGCGGCAGGAATGAATTTACCCTATGATGGTCAGCTCGCTATAATAGGCGCTATGCTGGTCGGATCGTTAACCTTAGCACCTTTTGCAATTGGTGCATCTCTGCGAGTGAGTACTAACTAAAATGTGGAAATGGTTACACCCTTACGCGGATCCTGAACGCGCATATAAATTATCAGGAACGTTATTTCCATGGTTTGCGATCTTAGCCGGTCTATTGATTGCTGTTGGCACTACATGGGGACTCGTCTTCGCGCCGACGGATTACCAGCAGGGTGATAGCTACCGTATTATCTTTATCCATGTTCCTGCCGCGTCTATGTCAATGGCGGCTTATATGGGTATGGCAACCGCGGCCTTTATCGGTCTAGTTTGGCAGATAAAACTTGCCGACTGGGCTGCAGCATCTATTGCTCCCATTGGCGCAGTGATCACCTTTATCGCACTCTTTACTGGAGCGGCATGGGGTAAACCTATGTGGGGTGCTTGGTGGGTATGGGATGCACGCTTAACTTCTGAGCTGGTATTACTATTCCTATATCTAGGTGTGATCTCGCTCTATGCCTCATTTGAGGATAAAGTGCTCGCAGCTCGTGCAGCAGGGATCTTAGCGATCGTCGGTGTGATCAATATTCCCATCATCAAATACTCAGTTGAATGGTGGAGCTCATTACATCAACCGTCGACAATACGCATTACCGAGAAATCGACTATGTCGACGGAAATGCTTTATCCACTGCTAATTAACATACTGGGCTTCGGTCTTATGATTGGCGCCATCACTATTGTTCGTTTTAGAGCAGAAATTTTAGCAAGAAATGGCATGCGCCCTTGGGTCCGTGAACTAGCTAAAGCGGAGGAGGTCAAATGATGCAATTCGATTCAATCAGTGATTTTTTTAATATGGGCGGCTATGCATTCTATGTATGGCTATCCTACGGAGTGACCTTCTTCTGCCTCTCTACGCTCATCATTACCAGCGCACGCCAAAAGCGTAAGGTGTTAATTGATATCGCGAAGAAGATGGATAGAGAAGAACGCCTAAAAGAAACCAGGAGTACTACATCGTGAACCCAAGACGCAAAAAAAGACTGACATTAGCTGTAGCATTAATCGGTGGCGTTGCTGCGATTACTTCGCTTTTGCTCTATGCGCTGAACTCCAACTTGAACTTATTCTATACTCCGTCTGAAATTGTCCACGGCAAGACAGACACTGGCGTAAAACCTGAAATTGGCCAACGTATTCGTGTCGGCGGAATGGTGACGGTAGGTTCTATGGTGCGAGATCCCAAAAGCTTACATGTCGAATTTGCAGTGCATGACTCCCTCGGTGGCGAAGTACTGGTCACTTATGACGACCTATTGCCCGATCTTTTCCGTGAAGGACAAGGCATTGTTGCTCAGGGTGTACTGGGTGCTGATGGCAAACTAGAAGCAACTGAAGTACTGGCCAAGCATGATGAAAACTACATGCCACCAGAAGTCGCTGAAGCCATGGGCCAAAAGCACGAAAAGTTAGATTATAGCCAGCAAAAGGCACCTGATACTAAGTAGGTTATTGATGGATCAGCAATAGCGTATAAACTAAGCCTCCTAGCTTAATAACTAGTGAGGCTTTTTTATTATCTCAATATGCACAATTAAAGGTGGACTATACTCTAGGCAGCGCCAATACCTAAGATTGCATATGATTCAAATGAGACAACTAAACTCTAGTTTGCAACACATTCTAAGCTTCCTAATTATCTGCTTGATAGGCCTTTCTCAGGAAGCTAATGCTGCTAAAGTTGTTGTTATCGAAAGCTACCATCATAGCTATCAATGGGACCAAGAATACTATCAAGCGATTTATGACACGCTCAGCCCTCACCACGATGTTAGTTATTTCGAGATGGATACCAAACGCTTGCCCGAAGAGCAATTTACTGAACGAGCTGACTTAGCATGGAAATACATTCAACAACAAGCACCTCAATTGGTTATTCTCGCCGATGATAATGCGGTTAATCTCTTACACCAGCGCCTAAATGACAGCCTAATCCCAGTAGTCTATTTAGGGGTGAACATGAATCCTAGAGAATATCATCTCAATGAACACAAACGCTTCACAGGCGTCATTGAGAGACCACTACTACGACGTTCTCTACTGCTCATTCAACGTTTACTACCGCAAACTGTGCATAGAAAAATCTTAGTTCTATTCGACCAAGGAGTCACCTCTGACTCAGCGGCTGAATACATCAGTAAACAACACTCAAGCATGTTAGGCGATATCGAAGTCAATTTGGTGCAATTATCACAGCTAACAGATTGGCAGCGGAATGTATTGACCGCGAAGGAACAGGGTTATAACGCTATAGTCGTGGCGCTATACCACACAGTTAGAGATGCAGATAATCGCTCAGTAGATGCAGATCAGCTCCTAAAATGGATATCTGAACATACTCCGGTACCGAATTTTGGGTTTTGGGGATTTAGTGTCTCTGCTGAAGGCAATATTGGTGGCTATGTTCTCGATGGCTATCATCATGGCAAGATTGCAGCGAATATGGCGACAAAAATACTCGGCGGCGAGAAACCCGAAAATATTTTCCCAGTAACAGATGATCTTGGAAAATACATGTTTAGCCAGAAAGGCTTAGCTAAATGGAATATCATCCTACCAAAAGAAATCGAGAAAACTACACTTTGGGTAAAATAGTAAAAAGGCATAAAAAAGCCGGGCTAATGCCCGGCTTTTTAAAAGTGTAACCTTAATTACTCAGCAGCTTCAACATCAACAGCTTGAGCAGCTTCTGGGCGACCAACTAGCTCGATGTAAGCCATAGGGGCTTTATCACCAGCACGTAAACCGCACTTAAGGATACGGGTATAGCCACCAGGACGTTCCTGGTAACGTGGACCCAACTCAGTAAATAACTTACCAACGACTTCAGCGTCGCGAGTACGTGCAAACGCTAAACGACGGTTTGCAACGCTGTCACTCTTAGCAAGTGTTATCAGAGGCTCAACTACGCGACGCAGTTCTTTCGCTTTAGCCACAGTCGTCTTGATGATCTCATGACGAACTAGTGAACCGGCCATGTTGCGAAACATGGCTTGGCGATGACTGCTGTTACGGTTTAGTTGACGACCACTCTTACGATGGCGCATGACCTAATCCTTATAACCTAAATCTGTACAAACCTGAGACTTATAGGTCGTCTGCTAAACTAGCTGGAGGCCAGTTTTCCAAACGCATACCTAACGACAGTCCGCGAGAAGCTAAAACATCCTTAATTTCAGTAAGAGATTTCTTACCTAAGTTCGGGGTTTTCAGCAACTCAACTTCAGTGCGCTGTACCAGATCTCCGATGTAATGAATCGCTTCGGCTTTCAAGCAGTTAGCCGAACGTACAGTTAGCTCTAAATCGTCGACAGGACGCAGCAGAATCGGATCGAATTCCGGTTTCTCTTCTTTCAGCTCTGGCTCAGTCACATCACGTAACTCTACAAACGCATCTAGCTGTTCAGCCAGAATAGTTGCAGAACGACGGATAGCTTCCTCAGGATCGATAGTACCGTTTGTGGTCATATCAATAACGAGTTTATCTAAGTCAGTACGCTGTTCTACACGTGCTGCTTCTACATTGTAGGCAATACGTGCAACTGGCGAGAAAGAAGCATCAACCAGCAAGCGGCCGATTGGGCGATCATCGTCTTCGGTCTGTGCACGAGCAGATGCTGGTACATAACCACGACCACGCTCAACGCGAATACGCATGCTGATATCATTGTTACCTGTCAGATGACAGATAATATGATCAGGATTCACGATAGTGACATCACCATCATGCGTGATATCTGCTGCGATGACAGGGCCTGCGCCGGACTTGCTCAACGTAAGCATAGCCTCGTCTTTACCCTCGATGGTCACTGCTAACCCTTTCAGGTTTAACAAGATCTCAAGGATATCTTCTTGAACGCCTTCCTTACTGCTGTATTCGTGCAGTACACCGTCAATCTCGACTTCGGTAACCGCGCAGCCGGGCATAGACGACAATAGGATGCGACGCAACGCGTTACCTAAAGTGTGGCCGAAACCACGCTCAAGTGGTTCCAATGTAACCTTGGCACGTGTTGAGTTAACCTGCTCGATATCAACGAGACGCGGTTTAAGAAATTCTGTAACAGAACCCTGCATTGTGTCCTCTCTTGTTTGTTAGCCTTACTTAGAGTAAAGCTCGACGATCAGCTGTTCGTTAATTTCCGCAGACAAATCGCTACGTTCTGGAACGCGCTTAAAAGCACCTTCCATTTTCGCGTTGTCGACTTCAACCCATGTAGGCTTCTCGCGTTGAGCTGCCACTTCTAAAGCCGCTTTAATACGAGCTTGAGTACGTGACTTCTCGCGGATGCTCACAACATCATTCGCAGACACTTTGAATGATGGAATGTTAACAACACGACCGTTAACCATAATAGATTTATGGCTTACTAGCTGACGTGATTCTGCACGAGTTGCACCGAAGCCCATACGATAAACAACGTTATCAAGACGGGTTTCTAAAAGCTGAAGCAGGTTTTCACCTGTGTTGCCTTTAGTACGTGCAGCATCTTTGTAATAGTTACGGAATTGTTTTTCTAACACACCGTAAATACGACGAACTTTTTGTTTTTCGCGTAACTGAGTACCGTACTCTGACAAACGTGGCTTACGAGCGCCATGTTGTCCAGGTGCAGTTTCCAGTTTACACTTTGAATCGATTGCTCTCACACCGCTTTTTAAGAAAAGGTCTGTACCTTCTCGGCGGCTGAGCTTGAGCTTGGGACCCAAGTATCTTGCCATGATCTTTCTCCAACTATCCTAATGAAACGGCGTTATACACGACGCTTTTTAGGAGGACGACAACCATTATGAGGGATCGGCGTCACATCGGTAATGTTGGTAATTTTATAACCAACAGCGTTCAGCGCACGAATGGCTGACTCACGACCTGGACCTGGACCCTTCACAAACACTTCAAGGTTTTTTAAACCGTAGTCTTGAGCAGCAGCACCTGCACGCTCAGCAGCCACCTGTGCAGCAAATGGAGTAGATTTACGTGAACCACGGAAACCTGAACCACCTGAAGTAGCCCATGACAACGCATTACCTTGACGATCTGTAATGGTGACAATAGTGTTGTTGAAAGAAGCATGGATATGAGCCATGCCATCTGCAACCTGTTTACGTACGCGCTTACGCGGAGAACGTGACGGAACTTTAGCCATTGCTTTACCTTCCCGTTACTTTCTAATAGGTTTACGTGGACCTTTACGCGTACGCGCATTGGTCTTAGTACGTTGCCCACGGAGAGGCAGGCTACGGCGATGGCGGAGACCACGATAACAACCAAGATCCATAAGACGCTTGATGTTCATTGAAATCTCACGACGTAAGTCACCTTCTACTAGGTATTTGGCGACTTCTTCGCGTAGTGTGTCTATTTGAGCTTCGCTCAATTCCTTGATCTTAGCAGTTTCAGCGATTGCTGTAGCCGCGCAGATTGCTCTAGCGCGAGTACGGCCGATGCCGAAAATTGCAGTCAATGCGATGACTGTATGCTTTTGATCAGGAATGTTAATGCCAGCGATACGGGCCACTATGCACTCCTTAAAGTTAAAGGCCAACTGCGAAAAGCCCGAAAGGATACTCGACAGTCGACAGATTTGCAAACAAAATTTTGTTCAGCCCAATTCATGGGCTGAACAAATTACTTTTTAGCCTTGACGCTGTTTGTGTTTTGGTTCAACACAGATAACGCGTACAACGCCACTACGCTTGACGATCTTGCAGTTACGGCAGATCTTCTTCACGGAAGCTCGAACTTTCATTTCATCACTCCGTAAAGCTACTTAGCGACCAAAGCGATCTAAATTCGCTTTGTTAACTAGGTTAGCTTTCTTCATCACAGACTCATACTGATGAGACATCATATGCGTCTGAACCTGAGCCATGAAGTCCATGATTACGACTACCATAATTAGTAGTGAAGTACCGCCGAAATAGAACTGTACTTTCCACGCAATTAACATGAACTCCGGAATTAAGCAGATAAAGGTTATGTATAACGCGCCTGCCAATGTCAAACGGGTCATAACTTTATCAATGTAACGCGAAGTCTGTTCTCCAGGACGGATCCCAGGGATGAATGCACCACTCTTCTTCAAGTTATCTGCTGTTTCACGTGGGTTAAACACCAACGCAGTATAGAAGAAACAGAAAAAGATAATCGCTGTTGCATATAATAATGAGTAAAGCGGTTGTCCAGGTGACACAGCCAGTGAAAAATCACTTAACCATGACATGGACTCATTTTGGCCGAACCACTGAGCCAGTGTTCCAGGAAACAAAATGATGCTTGACGCAAAAATTGGCGGAATAACACCTGCCATGTTTATTTTCAGCGGTAGATGGGTACTTTGCGCAGCGAACACCTTACGGCCTTGCTGACGCTTAGCATAGTTAACGACGATACGACGCTGACCACGTTCCACAAACACTACAAAATAAGTCACTGCAAACACAATTACCGCGAGCAACAACAATACTAACACATTCAAGTCACCTTGACGCGCCTGCTCAGCCGTTTGGCCGATAGCGGAAGGTAATCCAGCAACAATACCTGCGAAAATCAAAATCGAGATACCATTACCTATACCACGTTCGGTAATTTGCTCACCTAGCCACATAAGGAACATAGTTCCTGTTACTAAGCTCACAACCGCAACAAAGTAGAATCCAAATCCAATGTTGACCACAAGGCCTGGCACTAAGTTTGGTAACCCGGTTGCAATACCGACCGACTGGAATGTACCCAGCACTAAGGTACCCCATCTGGTATATTGACTGATTTTCTTACGTCCTGATTCGCCTTCCTTTTTCAATTCAGCGAGTGCAGGATGTACGACAGTCAACAGTTGCATGATAATCGATGCCGAAATGTACGGCATAATACCTAATGCAAAGATAGAGGCACGCTCAAGGGCACCACCCGAGAACATGTTAAACATGCCAAGGATGGTTCCACTTTGCTGAGCAAACAGCTCTGCTAATACAGCTGCGTCAATACCAGGAATTGGCACAAACGAACCGGCTCTAAAGACGATAATCGCACCAATCACGAACAGGAGGCGAGCTTTCAATTCTGAAAGTCCACCTTTCGCGCTTTTTAAATCAAGTCCTGGTTTTGCCATCGACGTATTATTCCTCGATCTTACCGCCGGCAGCTTCAATAGCTGCACGTGCACCTTTGGTTACCTTCAGACCTTTAACAGTCACAGGGCGCTCAATGGTACCTGAAAGAACAATTTTCGCAAACTGGATGTTGCGAGTTATTACGTTCGCATCTTTCAGAGCGTTTAAGTCGATAACATCACCGTTAACTTTTGCCAGTTCGAGTACACGAACTTCAGCTGTTACCATAGCGCGACGCGAGGTAAAACCAAATTTAGGTAAACGGATTTTCAGTGGCATTTGACCACCTTCGAATCCTGGGCGTACACCGCCACCAGAGCGAGACTTTTGGCCTTTATGACCACGACCCGCTGTTTTACCTAGACCTGAGCCCATACCACGGCCTACACGCTTTGGTGCATGCTTAGAGCCTGCAGCTGGAGATAGAGTATTTAAACGCATCTATTAATCCTCCACCTTAACCATGTAGTAGACCTTGTTGATCATACCGCGAACAGAAGGAGTATCTTCTAATTCAACAGTGTGACCAATGCGACGCAAACCAAGACCCGTTAGGGTTGCACGGTGCTTCGGTAAACGACCGATACCGCTTTTAGTTTGAGTAACTTTTACAGTTTTAGTTGCCATGGTGCATTACCCCCGAATTTCGTCAACATTCAGGCCACGCTTAGCTGCGATTTGCGAAGGTGACTTCATGTGCACCAATGCATCGACAGTCGCGCGAACGATGTTGATCGGGTTAGTAGAACCGTATGCTTTTGACAGAACGTTATGCACGCCTGCTACTTCCAATACGGCACGCATTGCGCCACCGGCAATAATACCAGTACCTTGTGATGCAGGTTGCATGTACACAAGTGAACCAGTATGACGACCTTTAACTGGGTGATGCAGAGTACCTGCATTCAACTCAACGGTCACAATGTTACGACGAGCTTTTTCCATCGCTTTTTGAATCGCGGCTGGAACTTCACGTGCTTTGCCATAGCCATAGCCAATCTTACCGTTACCGTCACCCACTACTGTCAGTGCTGTGAAGCTAAAGATACGACCGCCCTTAACTACTTTAGAAACACGATTAACTGCAATTAATTTCTCTTGCAGATCGTCTTTTTGCTGAGCTTCTAATTTAGCCATTTTATAACCCCTTAGAACTTCAGGCCAGCTTCACGAGCTGCATCTGCTAAAGCAGCTACACGACCGTGATACTTGAAACCAGAACGATCGAACGCAACTGAAGTTACGCCTTTTTCGATCGCGCGCTCAGCAACAAATTTACCTACTGCTTTCGCTGCGTCTACGTTACCGGTACTCTTCAGTAGCTCTTTAACCGCTTTTTCTACGGTTGAAGCAGCTGCCAACACCTGAGCTTCAGGATTGATCACCTGAGCATAAATGTGACGCGGTGTACGATGTACAACCAGACGGTTCACGCCCAGCTCTTGGATCTTCTTACGAGCGCGAGTAGCGCGACGTAAGCGAGATGTTTTCTTATCCATATCGCGTTACCTACTTCTTCTTAGCCTCTTTACGGCGTACTACTTCGTCGTCATAGCGAACACCTTTGCCTTTGTATGGCTCTGGTGGACGGTATCCGCGAATCTCAGCAGCGACTTGGCCAATTAACTGTTTATCAACGCCACGTAGGACGATGTCAGTTTGGCTAGGGCACTCTGCAGTAACGCCTGCGGGCAGTTTGTGTACTAACGGATGAGAGAAACCTAAAGTAAGGTCAATATCAGCACCGACGAGTTTCGCACGGTAACCAACGCCAACTAACTTTAACTTACGCTCAAAACCTTGAGATACACCAACAACCATGTTGTTTACTAATGCACGAGTTGTACCAGCCTGTGCCCAAGCGTTAACAACGCCTTCAACAGGGAGGAACTTAACTACGCCGGCTTCAATAACAACATTGACCGCATTGTTGATCACTCGAGTCAGACTACCTTTTCCGCCTTTGACGGTAAGGGTCTGTTCGTTCAAGGTCACCTCTACGCCAGCTGGAATAGATACTGGTGCTTTTGCTACACGAGACATTCCTAGCTCCTTAAGCTACGTAGCAGATAACCTCGCCACCCATGCCTGCAAGGCGGGCGGCACGATCAGTCATCAAGCCTTTAGAAGTGGACACAATTGCGACACCCAGACCGCCCATCACCTTTGGTAGTTCGTTTTTACCTTTGTAAATACGAAGACCAGGGCGACTTACACGCTGGATAGTCTCAACGACTGGTTGGCCTTGGAAATACTTTAAAGTAACTTCCAGTTCAGGCTTGGCTTCATCTGCTACGGCGTAATCAGCAATATAACCTTCATCTTTAAGTAGTTTCGCAATTGCGACTTTCAACTTAGCTGAAGGCATCTTCACTGATACGTGGTTAGCAGCTTGGCCGTTACGAATACGGGTTAACATATCCGCAATAGGATCTTGCATGCTCATATTAGCTTACTCCGTGACAAGTGCTTACCAGCTGGCCTTACGCAGGCCAGGAACTTCACCACGCATGGTTGCTTCACGTAATTTGATACGGCTTAAGCCGAATTTACGTAAGAAGCCATGTGGGCGACCAGTTTGATTACAACGATTGCGTTGACGCGCAGCGCTGGAATCACGTGGTAGAGCTTGCAGCTTAAGAACCGCATCCCAACGATCTTCGTCAGAAGAAGCTGGACTTGCAATGATAGTCTTAAGAGCCGCACGCTTTTCAGCGTACTTGGCCACGAGCTGTGCACGTTTAGCTTCACGTGCTTTCATTGATGTTTTTGCCATTACGCTACCCTTATTTCTTGAATGGGAAGTTAAAAGCGTCTAACAAAGCACGACCTTCTTCATCATTCTTCGCAGTAGTAGTGATAACAATATCCATACCACGAATCTTATCGATTTTATCGTAATCGATTTCTGGGAAGATGATCTGCTCACGCACGCCCATTGCGTAGTTACCACGGCCGTCAAACGCTTTAGCGCTTAAGCCACGGAAGTCACGAATACGTGGGATTGCGATATCGACTAAACGCTCTAAGAATTCCCACATACGCTCACCGCGTAGGGTCACTTTACAGCCAATAGGGTAGCCTTCACGGATTTTAAAACCAGCAACTGACTTACGAGCTACAGTCACAACTGGCTTTTGACCAGCGATTGCAGTCATATCACGGACAGCATGGTCCATGATTTTCTTGTCTGCAACAGCTTCGCCAACACCCATGTTCAGGGTGATTTTCTCAATCCGAGGGACTTGCATGACACTGGTATAACCGAACTTTTTAGCAAGTTCAGCGACAACAGTCTCTTGGTATTTATCATGCAGTTTCGCCATCGTTTACTCCAATTACTTAACGAGTTCACTGTTCGATTTGAAGAAACGAACTTTTTTGCCGTCTTCAAAGCGGAAACCAACGCGATCAGCTTTGCCAGTGGCAGAGTTGAAAATCGCTACATTTGATGCTTGTATCGGTGCTTCTTTCTCAACAATACCGCCAGCTACGCCCAATTGTGGGTTTGGCTTTTGGTGTTTTTTGACAAGATTGATGCCTTCAACAATCAATTTACCAGTAGGAAGGACTTGAGAAACTTTTGCACGTTTACCCTTGTCTTTACCTGCTAATACAATCACTTCGTCTTCACGACGTATTTTAGCTGCCATTTTGAAGCTCCTTACAGTACTTCTGGTGCCAGCGAGACAATTTTCATAAATTGCTCATTACGCAATTCACGTGTCACTGGTCCAAAGATACGAGTACCAATCGGCTGCAGGTTGTTGTTCAAAAGAACAGCTGCATTCCGATCGAAGCGAATGACAGAACCGTCTGGACGACGTACGCCTTTCTTAGTACGGACTACCACCGCGTTATACACATCGCCTTTCTTCGCTTTAGCGCGAGGAATCGCTTCTTTAACAGAAACTTTGATGATGTCGCCGATACCGGCATAACGACGATGAGAGCCACCCAAGACCTTAATACACTGAACTCTGCGTGCGCCGCTGTTACAAGCAACGTCAAGAGTCGATTGCATTTGGATCATTTTAAGTGCTCCGCTATCGTTACTACACAATTCCCACTATGGGACAATAAAAACACTCATTTTTGCTATTAATTTAGTCAAAAATGGCGCGCAAATATAACACCATAAAAGTGGAATGTATAGTATTAAAAAACAAACGGCCCCACATTCTGGAGCCGTTTACCTAAATACCTAATTAACTTAGGCCTTTGATACTACTTCAACCAGGGTCCAAGACTTAGTCTTAGACAAAGGACGACATTCGCGAATCGCTACTAAATCGCCTTCATTGCACTGATTCGTTTCGTCATGTGCATGGATCTTTGTCGTACGCTTAATGTATTTCCCATAAATTGGGTGTTTCACTTGGCGTTCGATAGCAACAGTAATGGACTTGTCCATTTTGTTGCTAGTTACACGACCCTGCAAAGTACGGATTTTATCAGACATTATGCACCCGCCTTAGAAGTAATAATGGTCTTAACGCGCGCAATGTTACGGCGCACCAATTTCAGTTGATTAGTCTGAGTCAACTGACCAGTGGCGTGTTGCATACGCAGGTTGAACTGCTCACGCAGCAGACCAAGTAGTTCAGCGTTCAGTTCTTCAACGCTCTTTTCTCTCAGTTCGCTCGCTTTCATTACATCACCGTCTTAGTTACGAAGGTAGTCTTAATTGGAAGCTTGGCAGCAGCCAAAGCAAACGCTTCACGAGCGATCACTTCAGAAACACCATTCATCTCATAAAGAACCTTACCAGGTTGAATCTGACATACCCAGTATTCAACGTTACCTTTACCTTTACCCATACGCACTTCAAGAGGCTTAGAGGTAATCGGCTTGTCCGGGAAAACTCGAATCCAAATTTGTCCCTGACGCTTAATGTGACGTGTCATGGCACGACGTGCAGATTCGATCTGACGTGCAGTTAAACGGCCACGGCCGACTGCTTTCAGACCAAAAGTACCAAAGCTAACTTCGGTACCGTTCGCTAGACCGCGGTTGCGGCCTTTGAACATCTTGCGAAACTTCATACGTTTAGGTTGCAGCATTGCCGGCTCTCCTATTTACCACGAGGCTTGCGCTTAGGTTGCTGCTGCTTCGGCTCTTCAATCTGTGGCAGCATTCCGTCTAGAACTTCACCTTTGAAGATCCAAACTTTAACGCCAATCACACCGTATTGGGTGTGACTTTCAGATGTAGAATAGTCGATATCAGCACGCAAAGTATGTAAAGGTACACGACCTTCACGATACCACTCATCGCGCGCAATCTCAGCTCCGCCTAAACGGCCACTAACTTGTACTTTGATACCTTGAGCACCAATACGCATTGCGTTTTGAACTGCGCGCTTCATAGCACGACGGAACATTACGCGACGCTCTAATTGCTGTGCAATTGAGTCAGCAACTAACTTGGCATCTAGCTCAGGTTTACGGATCTCAGCGATGTTAATTTGAGCAGGAGTGCCAGCAAGTTTTGACACTGCAGCACGCAATACTTCAACGTCTTCACCTTTCTTACCGATCACAACACCTGGACGGGCAGTGTGAATGGTAACGCGGATGCTTTTCGCTGGACGCTCGATAACAATCTTAGATACTGAAGCAGCTTGTAATTTCTCTACAAGAAACTTACGCACTTCCCAGTCGCTGTTCAGGTTACTTGCGTAATCTGATTTATCTGCGTACCAGGTAGAGATCCAAGGCTTGGTGATACCCAGACGGATACCATTAGGATGTACTTTCTGTCCCATTGCTCTCTCCTAGCGATCTGATACAACCACAGTAATGTGGCTGGTACGCTTCATGATACGATCAGCGCGGCCTTTAGCACGTGGCATGATACGCTTCATAGTTGGGCCTTCATCTACGAAGACGGCTCCGACTTTAAGCTCATCAATATCCGCGCCTTCGTTGTGTTCGGCGTTTGCGATAGCTGAGTCAAGTACTTTTTTAACCAGTACGGCGGCTTTCTTGGGGCTGAAAGTCAAAATCTCGAGGGCCTTAGCAACAGGCAATCCACGAATTTGATCAGCAACCAGACGGGCCTTCTGCGCAGACGTACGGGCAAAACGATGTTTAGCTAAAACTTCCATCTTATTCCTCCCGTATTAACGCTTCTTCGCTTTCTTATCTGCAGCATGGCCGCGATAAGTGCGAGTTGGTGAAAATTCACCAAGTTTGTGGCCGATCATTTCGTCAGTTACGAACACAGGAACGTGCTGACGACCATTATGGACAGCGATGGTCAAACCAATCATATTTGGAATGATCATAGAGCGACGTGACCAAGTCTTAATAGGCTTTTTGTCACCGGCTTCCATCGCTTTCTCTACCTTCTTCAGCAAGTGCAGGTCAATGAAGGGACCTTTCTTGAGAGAACGTGGCATGGCGAATCCTCTTACTATTTATTACGACGACGTACGATGTACTTGTCAGTGCGCTTGTTACTACGAGTTTTATAACCCTTAGTTGGCACACCCCATGGAGTCACTGGGTGACGACCACCAGAAGTACGGCCTTCACCACCACCGTGTGGATGGTCTACTGGGTTCATTGCAACACCACGCACTGTAGGACGTATGCCTCTCCAGCGCTTAGCACCTGCTTTACCTAACTGGCGTAGCATGTGTTCGGCATTACCAACTTCACCAAATGTCGCGCGGCAATCAACTGGCACTTTACGCATTTCGCCAGAGCGAAGACGTAGAGTGGCATATGCGCCATCACGAGCAACAACTTGTACATAAGCACCTGCAGAACGAGCGATCTGAGCACCTTTACCAGGCTTCATTTCAACTGCGTGAACTACAGAACCTACTGGGATGTTGCGCAGTGGCATAGCGTTACCGGTTTTGATCTCGGCAGCAACACCAGACTGGATCTTATCGCCAGCTTGCATGCCTTTGGCAGCAAGAATATAACGACGCTCACCATCCGCATACAATACTAACGCGATGTTAGCAGTACGGTTTGGATCATATTCCAGACGCTCAATCTTTGCAGGGATACCATCTTTATCGCGTTTGAAGTCGATTAGACGATAATGCTGCTTATGACCACCACCTACGTGACGGACAGTGATACGGCCAGTATTGTTACGGCCACCACTTTTAGATTTTTTCGCCAACAAGCCAGCAAAAGGTTTACCCTTGTGCAGGTCAGTGTTCACCACTTTAACTACGTGGCGACGACCTGGAGAGGTTGGCTTACACTTAATAACTGCCATGATAATTCTCCTTTGCTTACTCAGCGCCGCCGACGAAATCGATGTCAGCACCAGCAGCTAGAGTCACATAGGCTTTTTTCCAATCGCTACGACGACCAGTACGGCCACCAGTGCGTTTAGTTTTGCCTTTGCTCACTAAAGTGCGAACTGAATCAACTTCAACTTCAAATAGCTTAGCAACAGCAGCTTTAATTTCAGCTTTAGTTGCATCGATAGCTACGCGGAAAACAACAGTGTTGTGCTTCTCAGCGTTCACAGTGCTCTTTTCAGAGATATGTGGAGCGAGAATAACTTTTAGCAAACGTTCTTCGCGGATCATCATGCTAGCATCTCCTCGATTTGCTTCACTGCGTCAGCAGTCACAAGCACAGTGTTGAAGGCGATCAGACTCACTGGGTCTAGACCCGCTACATCACGAACGTCAACCTTGTACAGGTTACGAGCTGCTAAGAATAAGTTCTCATCAACTTCTGCAGTCACAATCAGAACGTCTTCAAGGTTCATTGCTTTCAATTTAGCTTTCAGCTCTTTAGTTTTAGGAGCTTCAACACCGAAAGATTCAACAATAACCAAACGCTCTTGACGTACCAATTCAGACAGAATGCTTCTCAGCGCGCCGCGGTACATCTTTTTGTTAACTTTTTGGCTGTGATCTTGGGTTTTAGCAGCGAATGTTACGCCACCGCCACGCCAGATTGGGCCTTTAACAGAACCAGCACGAGCACGGCCAGTTCCTTTTTGGCGCCAAGGCTTTTTGCCTGAGCCAGTTACTTCCGCACGAGTCTTTTGAGCACGAGTGCCCTGACGCGCGTTTGCAGCGTATGCTACAACTACCTGATGAACCAGTGCCTCGTTAAAGTCACGGCCGAAGGTAGTTTCGGAAACTTCAAGAGCGCTTTGCGCGTCTTTCAATACCAATTCCATTACTATCTCCTCAGACCTTAAGCTTTAACGGCAGGCTTGATAATCAAGTCGCCATTGGTAGCGCCAGGAACAGCGCCACGGACTAGTAGCAGGTTACGCTCAACATCTACACGAACAACAACTAGATTTTGAGTAGTAACACGCTCGGCACCCATATGGCCTGACATTTTTTTGCCTTTGAATACGCGACCAGGCGTTTGGTTCTGACCGATAGAACCATTCGAGCGGTGCGACAAAGAGTTACCGTGAGTCATATCTTGAGTACGGAAGTTCCAACGCTTAACGCCGCCTTGGAAGCCTTTACCTTTTGATTGACCAGTAACATCAACTTTCGCTACGTCTGCGAAAATATCAACATTTAGCTCAGCACCAACTTCAATGCCCTCGCCTTCACCGTCTACCAAACGCATTTCCCACAAACCACGACCGGCTTCAACGCCGCTCTTGGCAAAGTGACCTGCTTCTGGTTTAGTGATGCGATTGGCTTTTTTGGTGCCAGTTGTAACTTGAAGTGCACGGTAGCCGTCAGTTTCTAAAGTTTTCACTTGAGTAACACGGTTTCCTGCAACTTCAATTACAGTAACTGGTATTGAAACACCATCTTCAGTGAAGATGCGAGTCATACCAACTTTACGACCAATAAGACCGATAGCCATCTCTCAAACCTCTTCTTACTAGGATCTCAATTAACCCAAGCTAATCTGTACGTCGACACCAGCCGCAAGATCTAAACGCATTAACGCGTCAACAGTCTTTTCAGTTGGCTCTACGATGTCAACCAGGCGCTTGTGTGTACGTAATTCGTACTGGTCACGAGCATCTTTATTAACGTGCGGAGAGATCAAAATGGTATAACGCTCTTTGCGAGTAGGTAGTGGAATTGGACCACGAACCTGCGCGCCTGTACGCTTAGCAGTTTCAACGATTTCCGCTGTAGACTGATCAATTAAGCGATGATCAAATCCCTTTAAGCGGATACGGATTCTTTGGTTCTGCATTGACCAGAGCTCCTAAAATGGACATATAAAAAATCACCCTCTAGCTTCTTCAATATAGAAAAGCAGAGCGAGATGATTTAACCGTTCGACTCCCAATCGGAGCCGCTATGATAATGATTAACTTCAGCGACTAATCATTTAATTCGTCAACCTAAGTCGACGAGGGGGCCATTATACCTATCTAAATTCGGATATCAAGCCCGCTGTGTAAATAGTCATCAAATAACTATTTAACTTCAGAGTGGCGAGCATTTTACACAAATTTGTGAATAAAACCAGCCCTCAAATAAAAAAGGAAGCCGAAGCTTCCTTTTCAAACTAATTTCTATCGCAATTAAGCGATGATTTTAGCTACTACACCAGCACCAACTGTACGACCACCTTCACGGATTGCGAAGCGTAAACCTTCGTCCATCGCGATTGGGCAAATCAGAGTCACTACCATTTTGATGTTGTCGCCAGGCATTACCATCTCTACGCCTTCTGGCAGTTCGATAGTACCGGTTACGTCAGTTGTACGGAAGTAGAACTGTGGACGGTAGCCTTTGAAGAATGGAGTGTGACGTCCGCCTTCTTCTTTTGACAGAACA
>NZ_JAKKRM010000029.1:0-29036 GCF_025654295.1 Shewanella sp. SM23 | reverse complement strand
ATTTACGCCGTCTTAACGTCGCAACGCCCTGAGAGTCTAGGCAAGATTGAATTAACTCAGGTTCTAACACATCTGCTAAGCAGGTGAATTCGGTTAGGCGGGTAATATGAGTACGGGCGAGTGCTTCTGAGAGTTGCATAAAAAAATCCGATGACATGAGGTCATCGGATTTTGATCTTTTCAGCGAGATCGTCAAGCGATCTGTCTTAACTGATCGGCATTAGCCAAATGGCTGGTTTTTTAGGGGGTATTTCATCGTAGCGATGCTCAGGTCATACCTAAATCAATCACTGTAAACTTAACCTATTGCGACTTACTAAAAGTCGAGTGGCTAAACTAATACAACAAAATGTACCAACGAAATACCTTGTTCGACTGCATTACGCCTGTGGGCGCATAGCAGGGAACAGGATCACGTCACGGATAGTATGAGTGTTAGTGAACAACATCACTAAACGGTCAATACCAATACCTTGACCTGCCGTTGGTGGCAAACCGTGTTCCAGTGCAGTGATATAGTCTGCATCGTAGAACATAGCTTCATCGTCACCTGCATCTTTCGCGTCAACCTGCGCTTTAAAGCGGTTGTCTTGATCTTCAGCATCGTTCAGCTCGCTAAAGCCGTTAGCCACTTCGCGGCCACCGATGAAGAATTCGAAACGGTCAGTGATGAAATGGTTGTCATCATTACGACGTGCCAATGGTGAAATGTCCGCTGGGTAGCCAGTGATGAACGTTGGTTGCATCAATTGCCATTCAGCAGTTTCACCGAAGATTTCTTCAAGCAGCTGACCACAGGTCCAGAACTTCTCAATCTTCATGCCTAAGCTTTTCGCTAAATCGCGCATGAATTCAACATCTTTCACTTGCTCATAGGTCATAGCTTGGATAGTGGCGTTATCAGGATTGTACTTCTGAATCGCTTCTAACATGCTTAAACGTGCGTATGGGCCACCGAAATCGACTGTGTGCTCACCGTAGGGCATTTGCGCACTGCCAAGCAGTTCGATAGCAATCGAGCTGAGCATTTCTTCGGTAAGGTCCATCAGATCTTTGTAGTCAGCATAAGCCATATAGAATTCCATCATAGTGAATTCTGGGTTATGACGTGGCGACAGACCTTCGTTACGGAAGTTACGGTTGATTTCGAACACACGCTCAAAACCACCTACCACTAAACGCTTCAGATATAATTCTGGTGCGATACGCAGATACATTGGCATGTCTAAGGCGTTGTGATGGGTGATAAAAGGACGGGCCGAAGCACCGCCTGGGATCACATGCATCATAGGGGTTTCAACTTCCATGAACTCTTTTTTGATCATGAAGTTACGAATTGCAGAAACCACTTTAGAACGCATGATAAAGGCATTGCGCGAATCTTCGTTAACGATGAGATCCACGTAACGTTGACGGTAACGCATTTCTTGATCGGCTAGACCATAATAATCCGCAGGCAATGGACGCAGCGCCTTGGTCAGTAACTCGTACTGTTCCATGTTGACGTATAAGTCGCCTTTGCCAGACAAATGCAGCTGACCGGTTACACCTATGATGTCACCGATATCCAGACCTTGAAAACGCTCTTTCAAATCAGCTTGTACGCTTTTTTCAGCATAGGCTTGAATACGGCCAGACACGTCTTGGATCACTAAGAAAGGGCCACGCTTTGCCATGATGCGGCCAGCAATGCTGGTCTTAAAACCTAAGGCTTCGAGTTCTTCTTTAGTGTTTTGACCATACTGTGCTTGCAGTTCAGCCGCTTTATGGGTGCGACGGAAGGTATTTGGATGCGCATTAGCACTACAGTTTGGGCGGATGCTTTCTAGCTTGGCACGGCGCTCGGCGATCAGTTTGTTCTCATCAATTACTTGTTCAGTCATCTTATTTCTCGTCTATACCTTGAATTAATTACAGCCCAGATTTCAAACTGGCTTCGATAAACTTATCCAGATCGCCATCGAGTACCGCTTGAGTATTGCGGGTTTCAACGCCTGTGCGTAAGTCTTTAATGCGGGCATCGTCTAATACATAAGAGCGAATTTGACTGCCCCAGCCGATATCAGACTTAGCGTCTTCTGCGGCCTGCTTGTCGGCATTTTGCTTGAGCATTTCTAACTCAAACAGTTTTGCTTTCAGCTGCTTCATCGCAGCATCTTTATTTTTATGCTGTGAACGGTCGTTCTGGCACTGCACGACGGTATTCGTCGGTAAGTGGGTAATACGAATCGCCGATTCCGTTTTGTTAACGTGCTGACCACCCGCGCCCGATGCGCGGTAAGTATCAATACGCAGATCCGATGGGTTGATATCAATCGTAATATCGTCATCGATTTCTGGATAAACGAACACAGAGCAGAATGATGTATGACGACGACCCGATGAATCGAATGGCGACTTACGTACTAAACGGTGCACGCCAGTCTCAGTGCGTAACCAACCGAACGCATATTCGCCAGTAAACTTAATGGTCGCGCCTTTAATACCAGCCACGTCACCATCGGTCACTTCCATCAACTCAGGGCTAAAGCCATGGGCTTCGCCCCAACGTAGGTACATACGCAGCACCATGTTGGCCCAATCTTGGGCTTCGGTACCACCACTACCAGACTGAATGTCTAAATAACAGTTTGACGCATCTTGCGGGCCGGAGAACATACGACGGAATTCAAGATCGGCAAGGCGGCTCTCGAGATAATCCAGCTCTTTACTGGTTTCATTGAAGGTATCTTCGTCTTCCTCTTCAATAGCCAGCTCGAGTAAGCCTTCAACATCTTCAAGACCTGAGTCCATATCGTCTATGGTTTTGACCACAGCTTCTAGGCTGGCGCGCTCTTTGCCTAAGGCCTGGGCGCGCTCTGGGTCGTTCCACACTTCTGAACTTTCAAGCTCACGAGTAACTTCTTCTAGACGCTCATTTTTGGCATCGTAGTCAAAGATACCCCCTAAGAAGCTCCGTGCGCTCGGCAAGCTCCTTAATTTTGAATTTTACTGGATTAACTTCAAACATGAGTTTTCAACTTTCTTTATTTGGCCGCTTTAATTGATCTTCCACTAAAAGGGGCGGTGATTAACAGTATTTGCAACCGCGCATTTTAACCTAACCAGACTGGTAAACCTAGGGGTGCACTGTTCATTAAATGGGATAACAAGGATTATTTTCCAAGCTAAAAGACCACAGCACTAAAGCCGAGACTAACAAAAAGCAATGAGTTAAGACTGTGATCTTACTTAAATTTAGCCAAGATAGTGCTATGCGCGAGGCCAATGGCTGACACACAAGCGCTCTCCTGCCTAAAAAATCCCCATAATATCAAAGGAAACACAACTAAAAAGGCCTGATAACGCCAACCCCATCACGACTAAATCAGAACAAACATTCACCAGCGCACAGTCTGGGCGGGTTTGTGATTCAAGCTGCAATTTTGCAGCAAACTTCACTCGCCCATAAGCGTCTTCTAAAGCTGTCTAGGTATACTCGAAACAACCTAAGCCTGCAGCCCCGCGCTATAGCAGCTAAGCACCCTACATATAAAAAGGCCATGGGATGATAGAACTTCGAATTGATGACCAAGTGTTGTCGGTTAATCCGACCGATAACCTACTGCAAGTGGCGCATGCTGCTGGCATAGCAATACCCAGCTTATGTGATCCCAGCGCAGCCTCGCAGCAATTAGGCGTTCACGAGCATGCAGACAAGCAAGCCTGCAATTTGTGTGTCGTCCAGATTGAGAATTCCGACGCCAGTTTGCGCTGCGTACGCGCCTGTGAAACGTCCGCCACAGTCGGCATGCGAGTCATAACTCAGTCTGAATTCTTAAGTCAAAAACGCAAACAAGCGCTGACTGAGATCTTGAGCGATCATTTTGCCGATTGCGAAGCCCCCTGCCAACAAGCATGCCCTGCGGGCGTCGATGTGCAGAGTTACCTGTATCACATCGCCCAAGGCAACCATACTGAAGCCGTTAAAGTCATTAAACAAACTTTGCCACTGCCACTCTCCATTGGCCGTGTCTGCCCTGCTTTTTGTGAAGCACAATGTCGCCGCGGACTCGTCGATGAGCCCATTGCCATACGTCAATTAAAACGTCACGCCGCCGATCTCGATTTAGCTGATGGCGAAAATGGGGGCATGAGTTATGTGCCGCCACGCCAAACCGACACGGGCAAAAAAGTCGCGATTATCGGTGCGGGTCCAGCAGGATTAAGTGCAGGATATTACTTATCAAACCAAGGCCATAGCGTAGAGGTATTCGAATCTATGCCACAGGCAGGTGGTTGGCTACGTTATGGCATTCCTGAGTATCGTTTACCTAAAGCGATACTAGACAAGGAGATCGCACTCCTGTGCCGCAATGGCTTAACCATACACACAGAAACACGTCTCGGTCACGAGATACATTTAAATCAATTAGTTGAAGATTTTGATGCCGTCTGTCTCGCCATTGGCGCCCAAAAAGCTGTGCCTATGGATTATCCCGGCAGCACACTCGCGGGTTGCTACTTAGGTGTCGATTACTTAAAAGATCATTGTCTCGAAAAGACTCTTGTTTTAGGTAAGAAAGTCGCCGTCATTGGTGGTGGCAATACCGCTATTGATTGCGCCCGCACAGCAGTGCGTGAAGGCTGCGATGTCACCTTAATTTACCGTCGCACCCGCGCCGAAATGCCCGCCGAAGCTTACGAGGTACATGAGGCCGAAGTCGAAGGGGTGAAGTTTCATTTTTTAACCAATCCGCTTGAAAACCATAGCGATGCGCAAGGTAGAGTCCATTCAGTCACCTTCGCTAAGATGGCACTCGGCGAAGCCGATGCCTCTGGCAGACGCGCTCCCGTTGATACTGGTGAAACCTTTACTCAAGATTTCGACACTGTGATAGCCGCAGTATCACAAACTCCCGATATGAGTTTTATGCAAGATCCTGCGAGCCACTTAAGCAATGGTGAACTCGCTCTCAGCCGCTGGAATACCTTTATTGGCTGCGAGCACACCATGTCATCAGGGATTGAAAAACTCTTTGTGGTAGGGGATGCGCGCCGCGGTCCTGCTACCGCAGTCGCCGCGATAGGCGATGGCCATAAAGCCGCAATCGCCATAGATAAATTGCTCAAACAAGGCCTAAGCTGTGAGCTGCATGCCACTGAATTTAATTCATCAAAAGCCGTCGGTAACACAATAAAACAAGGCTTGCCAACTACCGAACTCTACCCCTCTGTCGCACGTAAAGCCCGTTTAACCATGCCCGAATTGAACGCGGTGCAACGTTTACTCAATTACGGCGAAGTCGAGCTAGGCTTTGCTCCCGATGCCGCCATGCAAGAAGCTGCGCGCTGCCTCGAATGCGCCTGCCAAGCCAATACGGATTGTAAATTAAGGGACTATGCGACCGACTACCATGTCGAACCTAAGTCACTCAACACTCAAAGCGCGCGTAAGTTTTCGGTCGATAAATCGAGTCCGTTCATTCAATTTGATGCTAATCGTTGTATTAGCTGTGGTAAGTGCGTCGATGTGTGCCAGTTGCAGAGTGGCCATTGTGCGATTCAATTTGCCCATGATTCCTATCAAGCGCTGCCGCAAGACATAAGCGAAACCGCCACGCGCCGTGCACCGAGAGTCGGCTTTAGCGCTAGCATGGCCGACAGCAAATGTGTGCAATGCGGCAACTGTGTGCAGGTTTGTCCAACGGGCGCACTCGTCGATGCGCGGGATAAACGCCAAGGCAATGAAACGCCACTCAAAACCGCCTCAACGATTTGTACCTATTGCGGCGTAGGCTGTCGGCTTGACCTTAAAATCGATACCAGCACGAATCAGATCCGTCATATTGAGGGCAATAAAGAGTCTGTGGTAAACCAAGGCATGTTATGTGTGAAAGGCCGGTTTGGTTTCGATTTTATTCACAGTGAAAAACGCCTCACCACGCCACTCATTCGTAAAAATGGCCAGCTCACGCCAAGTAGTTGGCCTGAAGCCATCGCCTATGTGGCCGAACATTTACTGCAAATAAAACAGCAACATGGCAGCAATGCACTGGCAAGCTTGGCCTCGGCAAAAGCCACCAATGAAGAAAACTTCCTCCTGCAAAAATTTGTCAGAAGCATACTCGGCACCAATAACATCGACCATTGTGCCCGTCTGTGTCATTCATCCACAGTCACAGGCCTGCAGCAAAGTATCGGCAGTGGCGCCATGACCAATGACATTCCGAGCATTCAAGCATCGGATGTGATTTTTATCATAGGCTCAGACACCAGCAGTGCTCACCCGATCATCGCCTCAAAAATTAAGCAAGCCGTGGCTTTGCATGGCGCGAGACTAATGGTGGCCGACCCTAAACGTGTCGCCATTGCCGACAGTGCACAGCTTTATGTCGCCCACAGACCCGGCACAGACGTCATGCTACTCAATGCCATTATGGCGGAAATTATCCGTAATGACTGGCAGGATAAAAGCTATATTGCAGCGCGCACCGAAGGCGTGGATGCTCTCTATGCTGAACTGGCAAAAACAGATTACAGCCTAGAAAACGCAGCCTTGATAACAGGTGTTAAAGCCGAAGATATCGCCCGCATCGCCCGTACCATAGGCACGGCCGATAAAACCGCAATCTACTATGCTATGGGCATTACCCAGCACACGACGGGACACGACAATGTCACCGCCATATCTAATCTACAACTTCTGTGCGGCAATATTGGAGTTGAAGGAGCGGGGATTAATCCACTGCGGGGACAAAGTAATGTGCAAGGTGCCTGTGACATGGGCGCACTGCCTAACTTCTTCAGTGGTTACCAAAAAGTCACCGACATTCATGCCAGAATGCGTTTCGAGGCACATTGGCAAACGCCGTTATCGGGAGAAATTGGCGTGACCGCCACCCATATGATGCATGATATTTCCAAAGGGAAAATCAAGGCTTTATATGTGATGGGCGAAAACCCCGTATTAAGCGACCCAGATCAAGCCCATGTGCTTAGGGCGCTTAATGCAATCGACTTTTTAGTGGTGCAGGACATCTTCCTCACCGAAACCGCCGAGCTTGCCGATGTGGTTCTGCCCGCCGCGGCCTTTGTCGAAAAACGCGGTCATTTCACTAATACTGAACGACGAGTGCAGCGACTCGAACAAGCCCTGCTACCGCCAGGTGAAGCCCTGCCCGATTGGCAAATTGTCCAAGCCATTGCCAATGCGATGGGTGCCGCTTGGGATTACCCTAATGAAGAAGCGATTTGGCAGGAAATCAATGAGCTGACACCACAATATCGCGGCATTACTTGGCAGCGATTAAGCACTGGAGTTGACGGTAAAATTCCCCAAGGTATTCAATGGCCTTGCCCAGATGAAGCTCATCCAGGCACTCCCATTATGCACCAAGGACAATTCACCCGCGGCTTAGGTAAGTTCACACCAGTGAGTTATCGCTTACCCGCAGAAATGCCCTGCAGTGAGTACCCGCTCACCCTCTCAACCGGACGTTTACTGGAACAGTTCCACACAGGTACCTTAACCCGTAAAACGGCCGGACTCGACTTACTCGGCTCGCCTAAAGTAATGATTTCAGTCTATGACGCCGAGCAACTCGGCATAGGCAATGGCGATAAAATCAAACTCACTACCCGTCGCGGCGAAATTGAAATCGACGCCTTTGTGACGAAAAGAGCCCAAGCTGGCGTGTTATTCCTGCCCTTCCACTTTGTGGAAGCGGCCGCAAATAAACTCACCATCAATGCGCTCGATCCTGTCGCTTTTATCCCTGAATATAAGGTCTGCTCGGTGAGAGTTGAGCGGGTTGCCGAGAAAATTGATTAGGATGAACTGACTAGGCTGGATTGACTAAAGTAAATGAATTAAGTGCTCTTCAAAAAGGTAAATAAGCCAAATAAAAACGGGAGACTTTAAGTCTCCCGTTTTTAATCAAGATTGCTGCAATTAAATCTTAAACTGGCCCACTAACTTGCCCAAGTTAATGCCTTCTTCCGAGACTGTCATACTGATCCTAGCGGCATCTTCGCTGGAATGAAGCAACTCGTTTACAATCTCTTGAATGGCATACACGTTACGGTTAATTTCTTCGGTTACTGAGCTTTGCTCTGTCGCCGCGGCCGCAATTTGGGTACTCATATCATTAATCGCCGTTACCGCTGAAGTGACTGAACCTAAACTATCGGAAATCGTGCGAGAAGAATCCACCGAACGTACACAGCTTTGCTGACTCTCTTCCATGGCTTTTACGGCTTGGGTCACTAGCTTATGCAGTGCCGATAACATCTCGTTGATTTCTAACGTGCTGGCTTGAGTTCGACTGGCTAAATTACGCACCTCATCGGCGACCACAGCAAATCCACGACCCTGTTCACCAGCACGGGCCGCTTCGATGGCGGCGTTCAATGCCAATAGGTTAGTTTGCTCGGCAATACCGCCAATGACAGAAAGCACGCTGTTGATCTTCTGTGATTGCTCGCTGAGTGATTTTATACTGCCTGCCGCATTATTGATTTGCGACATTAAAGACGCAATCTCCTCAAGCGAAGCATCAACACAACGCTGTGCATTCGCCACATCACCAGTAGCAGCATGAGTCGCTTCGGCTACTTGAGTGGTATTCTTAGCCACTTCGTTCGCAGTGGAGGACATCTCAGTGATTGCAGTCACCACCTGATCTGTTTCATTGTTATGACTCACCAACTGGCTCGACATGACTTTAGTTTGATCATGAATCGCATTGGCTGCCGTTTTTACTTTAGCCGTCGCGGTCGCGACATCGCCGATAATATGCTGAAGTTTATCGACAAAGAGGTTAAAGGAGCGCCCAAGTTGGGCAATTTCGTCTTCACCTTTTACGGTAAGTCGTTTGGTTAAATCTCCTTCGCCCTTAGCAATATCATTTAAGTTATCGGCCATATTCTTGATTGGCACGACCATACGGTGGGCGGCAATCATAATGATAAAGCCAGTAATACCCGTAAGGAAAAGCGCTATCAGCAAAATCGCGAAGGATTTTTCAGCCATTTGCTCAGTCACTGTCTCACGATAATCTTCAACAACAGCTTCAATATCATCGATATATGCCCCAGTACCTAACATCCAGTCAGTACCAGGGATCATCATGGCGTAACTGATTTTTTCAATCTGTTCATTAGTATTAGGTTTTTGATAGTAATAGGAGAAACTACCATCGCCACGTTTAGCGGCATCGAGCAGACCGACGATAATTTTGGTGCCGCGAGGATCTGTCATATCCATTTTATTTTGCCCTTCTAAACTCGGTATTAGGGCATGGAAAATATTTTTCCCTTGAGAGTCATACATGAAGAAATAACCCGCACTGCCAAAACGTATGTCTCTTAGCGCTTGATTCACATTCCCTTGTTCTTTTAACGATAATTGGTAATTCACTATACCAGCGGCAATTTCGGTAGCTTCTTTAATTTGTTGTTTACGTTCACCGACGAGCTTAGATCTAAAGGTAACCACCTCATCGGCAAGCGCATTTTGCTCGACATAATAAGAAACCGACATCAACACCAATAATGCGAGGATCAAAGGAAACAGCGATAGCAATAATAATTTATTGCGCAAACTCAACTTAGACATACTTGAATGCTCCAAAGGATTACAACTTGTATCTTCGGAGTATAGCTAAGATTGTTGTATTTCTATGCGCTTAAAGTAACAAAATCTTAATCTTGCTCAATAAACATTCGATTAATAACGACTCAGTTCAAAGCATATTAAGCAGCACACCACATACACTAAAGCCTAATACCAGTTGTAGCATGGGTGGTTTAAATAACTTTAATGCACCAAAACCGAGCAATACCAAGGCCATATCTTTACCTGAGAATACCGCCTGAGAAAACACGGGTTGATAAAGTGCTGCGGCAAGTAAGCCAACAACACAGGCATTCACTCCCGCTATCGCGCCAGCAATTTTTGGTCTTGCGGCAATCGCATGCCAACTTTGCAACCCCACCAGCATAAGTAAAAAACCGGGTAAGAAAATAGCTGCGGTTGCGATGCAAGCTCCCATGAAGGGCTTATCTAACATCACTTCAGCGCCTAAAAAGGTCGCAAAGGTAAACATAGGTCCTGGCACTGCTTGGGCAAAGGCATAACCTGTCAGAAAACGATCGCCACCTATGGTATCACCCACCGCAGTTTCCAACAGAGGTAGCACTACATGACCACCACCAAATACTAAGCTCCCTACGCGATAAAACTCACCGAAGATCCAAGCTTCAGATCCTAAATCCACGATAAAAAAACTGCCGATGAGCAACACGAAAAAGAGCAACAAATAGAAGTAATTCAATCGAATCGGTGCCAGCGCTACTGTGTCATCTTGGCTCGCACTCAATTTATAGATGCCGATAGTGGCGGCGCCAAGTAACAAAAGGATTTGCGTCCACATAGATGGCGCAATCAAAATTGCCGCGGCACTGACTAACATTAATAGGCGTGCGGATTTGCGTTGGCAGAACTGTTTAAACATGGCGAGAACGGCATCGGCAACCACAACGACGGCCATTAATTTAAGCCCGTAAATCATCCCTTGAACATAATGATTAGCGAGCCAAGCCGACGTTGTTACTGCCAGTAAGTACATCAAAATAAAGGAAGGTAGTGTAAAACCGGCAAAAGCAGCAAGCGCGCCAACAAACCCGCCTCTTTGATAACCAATGGCAAAGCCCACTTGGCTCGACCCTGGCCCCGGCATAAATTGGCTTAAGGCAACCAGACTGGCGTAACGCTTATCATCGAGCCAACCGAGTTCATTTACGAAGGTCTGGCGAAAATAACCAATGTGCGCCGCAGGCCCGCCAAAACTCATCAAGCCCAAGGTAAAAAAGCGTAGGAAAATCTGTAGCATAAATCGCCGCCCATTAATGCATAAAGTGCTGAAGATTATGCCACTAAAAAGACACTTTGATGAAGTTTCACGCGAGCAGCGCAGATAAAAGTATTGCAAAGACTCCACATGGTAGAGTCCTTAAGATAGTTTGAGCGGATTTCAAGAATCGTAAAACGAATAAGTACAAATGCTTAGTGATAAATTGATGAGCTAAAAATTAATCCTTCACCAACATGACTAGTACTTCGAAGTGATCCGTGTGGGGGAATAAATCAAATAGCTGCACTTTGGTTAAGTGATAGCCTTGAATATGTTCGAGATCTTTCGCTAAGGTTTGCGGATTACAGCTTGAATAGAGAATGGCCTTAGGGGCAAACTCGCTTAAAGACTGGCATAGCGCCTCGCCAATACCGCGCCTCGGCGGATTAACTATGATCAAATCCGGCTTATCGGCAGCGCTTTTACCCTTAGCAAAGTCGGTGGAATCGAGCGCCATAAATTGCACGTTTTCGAGCCCCATCATTTGCGCTGACATTTGCGCGCAGGCAATCGCTTCAGCTTCAATTTCAATCCCTGTGAGGGTAATGTCTTTGGATGCACAGTGCAGTCCGAAACCGCCTACACCACAGAAAAGATCCCATAACGAATGAGGTGAAAACTCGGCAACCCATTCACGGGCCGTTTGATATAACTGCGCCGCAACGTGTGGATTGGTTTGGAAAAAGCTCTTAGGCCGAATGAACAAAGGCACATGATTAAAACGTTCTTCAAGCCTAGTATTCTCAGTTAAGAAAATCTCTTCATCACCCTCAAGTATTGCCATATGAACCGGTTGGATATTGACTGACACCACTTTAATTTGCGGATATTCAGCTAATAATGCAGGTAATTCACGTTCGATACGTTCGATACTATTGGTGGACCGCAGTACAAACCGCAGTAGATATTCACCACGCACTTGACTGCGGGTCAGCAGAATAAATTTAAGTTCACCCTTGGCTCTATCTACCCGATAAGGAGGAAGTCCAGCCTGCTGCACAAAGCGTGTTAAGCGATGTAATAAATCTTGCATATCAGATGGATATAAAAGGCAGTCGCAAAGATCTACCGCCTCGCCACTTGGGCTCACAATCCCCAACACAGGCGCATGGGCGGCGCCTAAGGCCACCATTTTAGCTTTATTACGAAAGCCGCTGTCCTCGCCAATTACCGGCGGCTGAAAAATATCGGGCAAATTAGCTGGGATAAAAGGCGCGAGTAGTTGCTGTAAAATTTGAGTCTTAACCGCCACTTGCTGCACCATAGGCTGTTGTATATGCCGGCAAGAAAGGCACTGACCTTGGTTAAAATAACCACATTGCTTGGCGGTATTTACAATAGCAGCATTCACGGCAGATCCTAGATATCAGTAAAAAAGCGCCACACTGTAGCGGTTTTACAGGTAAAAATCACCTTGAAGCATATTCAAATCAGCATCAAGTGCATAATTCACGGCGCACTCAAGATAGGGTGAGTTTATCAACATCAGCAATAGACTGCCGCTTACCTATGGCCTTTTCAATCCATTCAAGCACTTCGGCTGAGGTACTGCGAAACGTCGTTAACTTACCGCCATATAAACTGAGTATTCGCGGATGGGAAATCGATGTTTGCATTAAGGTATCTCGCGGTCGCTCAAAGGCTTGGCTATTTTGCTTAGGCAAGACCCGAATACCACAGAAAGTTTTGGTTATTAGCGCCTTGAGCTCATCAATATCCGGCGTTAGTGGGAAATAATGTTTGTAGATCCCCAGCAGATAATTAATTTCAGATTCGGTCGCCTCAGGCGGCTTATCTAAAGAGGTTAATTCAGTTTCTGTGGTGCCGACTAAGGTTTGACCATACCAAGGCATCACAAATATTACCCGTTTATCGAAGCATGACTCTAAGTACAAGATGCCATCGGGCGCAGGAATATCCAGTAACACATGGGCGCCTTGCACCCAATCGAGTTCAACACCCGCAAGTGGGGGCAACACTTTACTCAACACCTCATTCACCCAAGGACCAGCGGCATTGATAACTAGACGCGCCTCGGCACTATGGGCCTCGCCCCTGTGGCTAAAACTCAGCTCACAGGTCTCGCGCTTGTGTTCCAACTCAAGAAATTCAGCCTCGGCATAGACTTCAGCACCCAGTGCCTGTGCGCTACGCGCCACCGCTTGAGTTAATAGTTTATCGTCGGTCTGCGCATCCCAATACTGAAATACGGCTTTTAATCCAGAGAGTTTTAATCCCTTGAAACGATGCCAATGCACAGCGGGTACTGACACAAATTGGCCTAAAGGATCAAATTCACTCAGCAGTGCATACATACTCAGTCCTGCGCGAATGGTCCAAGGACTGCGCTGACTGTTGTCGTACACGGGAATATAAAATGGCACAGCTTTAACAAGTGATGGCGCAAGATTGAGTAAATGTCGCCTTTCAAGCAATGATTTGCGGACTAAATTAATTTGTCCGGTTTCTAAATAGCGTAAACCACCGTGGATAAGCTTGCTGGAATTCGCTGAGGTTTGGCCGCCAATTTCGCCCTTTTCAATCAGCAAGGTGGAATAGCCCGCTGCTGCTGCATATTGGGCAATGCCGACACCGCTGATCCCACCGCCAATAATGGCTACATCGAAACAGGCCATAACTTACTCTCGCTACCTTCAATAGACGACTGACCCGCTGAGCCTCAAGCATACAACCCATTACACTCAGTCGAACCGCTAATAAGCGTTAATATGTCAATAAGTTAATCTTAGATCAAATCTCGACGATAAGAGTTTAATCAATACTGGCATGTAATTGCTTAAGTGCTTGATCGCACATAGTCTTTAAGGCTTTTAGTTCGCTCGCCTCGCCGCCTACTTTACAGCGCATCAAATGGGGAATTTCACTTGCCTGTGTTTTGAGGGAAAGTCCTGCAGGCGTTAAGGCCAGCACTCTCACGCGTTCATCCTGTTCACTACGACCGCGAGTCACTAATCCTTTAGATTCTAGTCGCTTCAGCAATGGCGTTAACGTGCCTGAATCGAGGAAAAGTTTATCGCCTAAGGTTTTGACACTAATCCCCTGCTCTTCCCATAGCACTAGCATGACTAAGTACTGCGGATAAGTTAGATCTAATTTGTCCAACAAAGGCCGATAGGCACGCACCATAGCATTTGCAGCACTATAAAGTGAGAAGCACACTTGATTCTCAAGACATAAGGCATTCTCTGTGCTGGTATTTTCGGCCATATCGACAGTATTAACACGGGTGTTGGGTTGAGTTGTTGCCATAGGAAGATCCAACAAATTAAATATATTGCGCACAATATACTTGCATTCACACCAAAGATCGAATTATAGTTTATCACAATTGAATTGCGCGCAATTTAAATCAATTTACTTAATCCTTAATCTTAAAAGGTCTAATACTATGAAAACACTTTATGAAACACGTGCCACAGCAAAAGCGGGGCGTCAAGGTCAAGTCAGCACTGATGATGGTTTACTGGATGTCGCTTTAGCCTATCCAAAAGCCATGGGCGGTAGCGGTCTTGCCACGAATCCTGAACAACTGTTTGCCGCAGGTTATGCCGCCTGTTTCTCAAACGCCATTCTGCACGTCGCAAAAATCGGCAAAGTGGATATTACCGAAGCGCCAGTCAGTGCAGTTGTTGGGATTGGTGCCAATGACGTCGGTGGTTTTGCATTAGCGGTTGCCTTAGAAGTCAGCTTAGATTTACCGCAAGAAGCCGCAGAAGCCCTAGTGCGTCACGCACATCAAGTTTGTCCGTACTCGAACGCCACGCGCAATAATATCGACGTGAAACTTAGCGTAAATGGCGTAACGTTAGGCTAACCATAACCCATCATCGACACCTGTTGATAACGTCAGAAATAGAGCACCCTCGGGTGCTTTATTCTTTATTAGCCAATAACAGCTCAAGCTGAGAATGAGTGTGCATCACACCATTTCACAGGGAGATAAACTGGTTTCAGTTCCCAAAAAATTATTATTCGCGAGTTAACTAACACTTCTTAATATCTAATTTAATCAAAATGATTG
Organism: Shewanella sp. SM23; assembly: GCF_025654295.1. NCBI lineage: Bacteria > Pseudomonadati > Pseudomonadota > Gammaproteobacteria > Alteromonadales > Shewanellaceae > Shewanella > Shewanella sp. SM23. The sequence continues at coordinate 14,099 of NZ_JAKKRM010000029.1, read as the reverse complement.
ATTTAAGTAGAGTAAGAGATAATCGAACCGTTTGACGATACTTAAACCCACTCTCTGTGGGAGGCGCTATGACAAAATATCTATCGAAATTATCTCTCTTTTGCTCGCTATTATTCCTCTTTGCCTTTTCTATCCCGAGCTGGGCCGAGACAACACCCTCAAGCTCAGCGGATCGAACGTGGCATTATGTGAATGATCAGGGTGAGCTCAAAATTAAGCTGTATTTCTTTTGGTCAAAAACCTGTCCGCACTGTGCAGAGGCCCATCCCTTCATTGATTCATTACCGCAAAAATACCCTTGGATAGAACTCGAATCCCATAGGGTGTCAGATCCCGGCGTACAGGATATTTGGCAAAATATCGCCTCCAAAACCAGTACTGAAGCACGCTCAGTACCCTATATGGCAAGTTGTGAAAAGGCCATTGTGGGATATTCAAGTGAAGCGGTAACGGGTGAATTTTTAGTCAATCGACTGAAGAATTGTTATTTATCCCTTGGCGGTAAACTGAGCGACGCTGACCTCCCCACCAAAGGAGCCACCAGCACAACCACAAGCGCTCAAACAGATGCACCGCTCTTTGGCACTTGTGGCACAGATACTGGCGAAGGCACCTGTGATGCCACCAGCTTAAGCGAGCCCGTTGCAGAGCCAGAAGTTCAACCCGTTGAATTACCTTTAGTGGGAGTAGTGACACCTGAGACTATGTCTCTGCCGTTACTCACCTTAGTGCTCGCAGGTGTCGATGCTTTTAACCCTTGTGCCTTCTTTGTATTGCTATTTTTACTATCGATAATGGTTAATGCCAAGAGTCGCAGCCGCATGTTACTCGTCGGCGGGATTTTCGTATTCTTCTCCGGCTTTATCTATTTCCTGTTTATGACGGCATGGCTAAACATCTTCCAACTGCTGGGGGCAGGCAGTGATGGCGGTATGATCATTTTAGCGGCGGGTTGTTTAGCTTTGATCGCTGGAGTTATCAATATCAAAGATTACTTCTTTACTAAGGGAGAAGTAACACTATCAATGTCGGCAGAAAATCGTACGAGTCTAATAAAACGCATGGGGAAACTATCCAATTCCAGTAACTTAGGCGCGTTACTCATAGGTTCTACCGTATTAGCTATCCTCGCCAATGCCTATGAGTTACTTTGCACCGCAGGCTTCCCAATGATCTACACCAGTGTGCTATCTATGCACAATCTGCCTGACATTGAACGCTATATGTATTTGGTTTTATACAATATTGTATATGTGATCCCGCTGGCTATTATTGTTATCGTTTTCAGTGCGACCTTAGGCAAACGTAAGTTGACCGAAAAAGAAGGCCAAACCCTGAAACTTATGTCAGGCGTGATGATGTTGGGTATGGGTATCGCACTGGTTATTGACCCAACAGCACTGCAAAATGTGAGCCTGGCACTCGGATTGATTTTAGGCTCGCTCATTGCCACAGCGATTATCGTTCTAAGTCGAAAATACCTCATGACCAAAAGCTGATAGACAAAAATACTTCTAAAAAAAAGTGATAGCACAAGTGCTATCACTTTTTATTGTTTAGAATTTATAACTTATTTCTGCACGATAAGCAGAGCCAATCGCGGCACCAGGGTACGAGAAGCTGTTAAAGAATGGCCATTCATCATGGGTAACATCTACTTCAGGGCGTTGATTGAAAATATTCTCACCACTAATTAATACTTTCAAATTATCAGTAAAATCATAGCCAACACTCATGTTAACCGTGTAGTAAGGATTCAAACGGTCTACTTTAATGACATCGCCAGTTTCATCATCGTAGTTTTCGGCAGGTTGCTCCCAAAGTGGAATTTCACCAATTCTATCGCCACGAACAGCAACGGACCAGTCTTGGTATTGCCAAGTCAAGACTAAGTTAGTTTTAGATCTAGGCTCATAATTATCTTTATCATCACGCAACTCTTGAATAGAAGATGCAGAATCCACTTGATATTTTGTACTTAAAATATGAGTCCATCCTAATTGAACGCCAAAGTCTCCATACTCAGTATCTAAAGTATAAAATAACTTAGCATCTAAACCACTCTGTTCATAGAGTGCTTTGTTTTCAGGATTAACCACAATAGTTTCAATATCTCCAGCATTCGGAGCACCCGCTGCAGCCCTAACTACTTTTGCTGCATTGTTAGTACATTCACTGCTAGACGGGTCTTTACCATTTCGCCCATATTTACAATCATATTCAAGATCTAATATATCTTGTTCGCTTTCATCAGAAATAATATCTTTCAAACTGATATTATAATAATCAAAAGTTAAGCTAAGATCTTTCACTGGTTCAGCAATTACCCCCACGCCCCAGTTTGTTCCCTTCTCTTCTTCTAACGTTTTACTACCAGAACGATTACCTTTTAAAGATGTCGTTTCACAAGCACTTGGACTCGGTACAAAATTAGGGTCATCATCGTGATCGTTTACACGACAATCAATATAGTCATACGCAGTAGTAAAGTAGCCTGAATCACCAGCAAAGACATAGTGCATATCTGGAGCTCTAAAGCTTTGCCCCCAGTTTGCACGGAACTTTAACTCATCCATAGCTTTATATGTCATAGTAATTGATGGGGTTAAACGACCACCAACTTCGGTAGTGCCATCGTCATACTGATCGTAGCGGGCTGCAACACCAAGATCTAAGTCTTCAATCACAGGGATCAGAAGCTCAAGACCCGCAGCATAACGACTGCGATCGCCACCACCTTCCGTACCCGTTAAGCCTTGCCATCCGTTGCCTTCAGTATTTAATGTACGGTCATCCTGTTTAAGATCATAGCCTTGCTTGTTATATTCAATAAGAGCAGCAAATCCAATAGGACCGGATGGTAATTCGAATAAATCACCATTAATTTCAGCAGATAAAGTTCTAGCATACGAATCAGCTAAAATAACTTGTGTTCCAAGTAACTGGTCCCGAATCTCTGGTGTAATTTTGTCATACAATCCTACGGGAGCATCACCATTATAAAGACCATATGGATTATCTATTTCACCTAGAAATAGTTCGGTGACCTTTTCTTCCTTCATCCAATCTCGGCTACTCTCGTAATCATAACGACTCTCAGAGTAATACACTTGCCAGTTATAAGCTGTATCAATATCACCTTTAATACCAACAGTGACATTATAACTCTGCTCATCAAATAGAGTGTTACGTTGGCCTAACTCATCAAAACTAAAAATCCTCTGTGCCAATACATAATCTCGGGTTCCTCCGAAATTACCAGAACCATCAGGAGTATTTAATAGCAAATTCTCACTATAAAAGTGACGAGAACCATAAACTGCAGAATCTATTGTTGAATACATAGTATCAGCAAAGAGTTGCATATGATCGTTGATGTCATATGTACCAAACAAATAACCGGTTAAGGTTTCACGTTCATTTCGAATCGTATTGTCACCTGTAGTATCAACACCACAATACTTACCAAAACCATTACGATCCGCATATTCATATCCAGAACCAGAATCTACACAGCCTTGTTCGCCAGGATCTCTATACTTACCAGTAAAATTATCAAGCAATAAAATCCCTCGAGAAAGAGGAGTCGCACCGGCAGGGTTATCATCAACAGAATCCATATAATCCCGCTCATGAGAATAAATCGGATCTTGTTTATAATACTCAATGGTTCCCCCAATTGAATAATCAGACCCTGTACTGCCAGAGGTAAGACTAAACCGATTTTGAGCACCACCACCTTCTGGTGTAACACCATACATAGCAGTCACAGTTGTTGAATCTATATCCTTTTTCAAAATAATGTTTACAACACCAGCAACAGCATCTGAACCGTAAATAGCTGATGCACCTTGAGTCAGAATTTCAATTCGCTCTACCGCAGAAAATGGAATGCCACTTAAATTCACAAAATTACTTTGCCCATTATAGGGCGTAGGGTTTTCAGCAATACGTCGACCATTGAGAAGAACAAGGGTATAGCCAGGCCCAAAACCACGTAAATTGATTACATCAGCATTTGGCGTAAAACCACCTTGCGCCCCCCACTCGTTACCCTGTGCTGTTCCTGTATTTTGAGAAATACTTTGGATTGCATCGAACGCCGTTGTAAAACCCTCATTTTTCATATCTTCAGCGGTTAACACAACAACGGGCTGAGCATTTTCTAAATCAGTTCTATTAATTCGACTACCAGTAACCTCTACACGCTCAATTTTCTCATTTTTGGTTTGAGCATCTTTTTCTTCTACAGCCCACGCGTGGCTGGCAATAGAAATCGAAGCGGTAAATAGGCCTAGTTGTATTGCTTTACAAAGCAGTGTTGTCTTATACATACATTCTCCAAAACGGCTGTTAATAACACGTAAAAAATGTTACCAGACGGATGATTTTATGTGAAAATTGCATATTCCTTGCAATCATATGTAAGGTATAGCAAAGACCACCTCATGTAAATATTTTGAACTTAATGTTTAAAAAATGTTGCCATTAAGTGTGTTTTAAGGCAAAAAAAACAAATGAAGTTATAGTAAGCTGTTGAGACGTAACAGTTCAAACAGCTGATTAATGAGTAATGCTCTGTTCGTCTGTCAATGTAATTGCGCGAGAGTACTGCCAGTTATCAAACGAAGTAAGTAGAAATAGATTCTATCGATGGAGATCCATATGACTAACATGACAAAAATACTGATTTTTCTTGGTTTAATATTAGGAAGTGGGCTTAATGCATCAGCCGCGACAAACGCACACGATCTCGCCAAGCACAGTATGTTTAATGCGATTAAAATATCTCCTAAAGGTGATTTCTTAGCCGCGACTTATCCGTATAAAAATCATAAAAGATTAGCGATTATCAATAAAAGCAATCAAAAAGTAGTTTGTAACTTTTTTTTTGGTGAAGAAGAGTCAGTCATGGAGTTTTGGTGGGCAAATGAAGAACGAGTAGTAATGACAATCTCAACCCAATCAGGACAGTATGCGACTCCATTTTTGACTGGTGAGCTATTTTCAGGCAATGCAGACTGTTCAAGTAAAATACAATTATTTGGAGTGAGGAATAAAGATTACTCAGGTGCGCAGGTTGAGAGCCTACTAATGGATGAACGCGATAACATTTTGATATCGTCTAATTTAGAAAAAAAACAATACTCTAACCTTTATAAAGTGAATATCTATACTGGGAAACGTCAATTAATTGAAAAAGCTAAATTTGAAAATGCATCGATTTTTTTAGATAATAATGATCAATGGCGAGTGAGCCAGTCCATGAAAACTGAAAGAAAAGGACTGTTAAAATCGGAGGGTGCTGGAGAAATAATTACCTATATTCGAGAAAGCAATGTTGATCAAAATGCATGGAAAGCTTTATCGTTGTCAAATATGGTTAGAACCAGCTCGACAGGGTCCAGTAATGTTATTGGATTTAGTGCAGATAACCAGTTCATATTTACCTCTGATAACATAGAGAAAAGTACTTTAGGCATATATAGAATCAAGTTAAGTACAGGTGAACGAGAGTTAATGTACCGAAATGATATAGTTGATGCTCAACCATTTATAAATGTATATACATCTGAAACAGGTAAACGTATAAAAGAAGTGGTAGGGGCCATTATTCATAATGGAAGACCTGAAGTTATATTTTTTGATGAAAATTCAGAACTAGCCAAAGAGTATCGCGGGCTACAACGAGCATTTCCAAATGATTATTTACATATTACCTCTAAGACAGCTGATAACAAAAGCTGGGTGATTGAAAGTTACTCCGATGTTAATCCAGGTAAATTTTATCTTTACGATAGAGAGACTAAAAAAGTGTCTTTCCTCACAGCCTCTCGCCCTTGGATAGATGAGCAAAAAATGTCTCATAAAACTCCGATAAATTTTGTTACTCGTGATGGCTTAACAATTCATGGTTATTTAACCATACCACTGGGTGCCAAAGCTGAAAATTTGCCTTTAATTATCCATCCACATGGTGGCCCACATGGTCCTCGTGACTATTGGTTTTTTGATGATGAAGTACAGGTATATGCGAGTGCAGGATACAGTGTACTTCAGGTAAATTTTCGAGGTTCTGGCGGATATGGACGTGAGTTTGAAGATAGTGGTTACGGACAATGGGGTGGTGCAATGCAAGATGACCTGACCGATGCAACACTATGGGCAATTAAAGAAGGCTTCGCTAATAAGGATAAAATTTGTATCTCCGGATCAAGTTACGGCGGATATGCCGCTCTCATGGGTGTGGTTAAAGAACCCGACCTTTATAAGTGCGCAATTGGATATGTTGGGGTATACGATCTACCACTCATGTTCAATAAAGGCAATGTAGCTGAACGATTGGGTTGGGGTAAACGCTATATGGAACAAGCTTTTGGGGGTTCAGAAGAAACAATGAAAAAACATTCTCCCGCCTATAATGCAAGCAAAATTAAAGCCGGAGTATTCATTGTGCATGGCGGCCGTGATGAGCAGGCACATTATGAAAACGCTCATGTGATGCGAGATGCCCTAGTAAAAACAGGAAATGAACCGAAATGGTTATGGAAAAAAACAGAAGGGCATGGATTCTATAACGAAGAAAACCGCAAAGAATTATACACTGAGATGCTTGACTTTTTACAAAAATACTTAAACTAAAAATATGTTAGCAAGTTTACGCGAACTAACTCAACATATTAAAATCATTTAAAGCATTAAAAATTAACATGCAAAAATAGATAGTACGATAGGATTGGCAAATTCATATGTAACGACTAAAGTTAACCGTGGGTTTGCCGATAAAGGGATCCAGCTTACAATTGAGGTTAGTTATGTCCATTTCACTGAATACACAAGCTATCGCACCGAATCTAGAAAATGGTGCAATTGGCGTTAAGGTTGCTCAGTTAGCCAAAGAGCAGCAAAAAGCCGAAGGTCAAATCGCGGTAGATTTAATTGCAGCTGCGGCGCCAAAACCCGTAGGCAATGCAGGCCACAACATCAACACCACGGCCTAATTGTTAGCAATACAAAATCAAAAAAAGCGCTCTGATTATCAGGGCGCTTTTTTTTGTTATTTTCTCTAAAACGTCAGGCGAATTTAAGAAAAAGCGTTACCATTCACGTGCATAATAGTGAATGTCCACACCACAAACGCCAGTGGGATATGCACTAAGGCATAGAAACACTGATCGAGTCGCCCCATTCCTTTTGCTAACAAAATCAAATATAAGTGTAATCCAATCACCAAGGGAAATAGCGCTAACAACGGATAGAGTGCGACAGGATTTGCATCGGAAAATAAGCTGTGACTGAATAAAGCCCACGCCACCATAAAGGCGGTCGTCAACGGCGGCGTTGCAATGCGATATTGCTCTGGATAGGGAAACATCCTACGACCTCTGAGTCTCAATCAATAAATTTACGTTGTAGGTTTTCGCGCAATCAACTGGGCTTTATAACTGCTTTGAGTGGACTGCGGATCACATAATCGACCTTCAAAGTAATGTAAAGATTGCCAGTTAGCAAACACTGATTTGAGTTCATTTTCAGTAAGTAAGAAATCTGGGTTGCGTGGCCGACCTATCTGCGCCTGTTGCATTGTAAAGGTTTCATAAACAATAAGGCCTGTGCTCTTAACCGCCTTAGCAATTTGTGGCAGTAATGGGCGATGCAGATAATTAAATACTAAGACAATATCGTACTCTTCAACCGGCAATAATGGTCCTGCCTCTGCTTCTAAATCCCTTTGTAATTTGTAAGCATTAGCCTGATCAATGTGTGACATGGCTGACAAATCTCGATCGATAAAAGTCACTTCAGCCCCTTGCGCTAAAAACCACAAACCATTACGCCCAGAACCGCAAGCGAGATCGAGCACCTTAAGTCCATCGAAGCAACTCAAGTCTAAGTTAGACACAGATGGATTAGGCCAAGCGAACTCTGTGATTAACGCAGCAGGCGTTAAAGTTGACGTATGGGTTACAGACATATCAATTAGCCCTTAATTTCTTTTTTCGAGTCAATTTGCCGACGATGCACAATAGAATAATGCCTGAGCCCTGCAGGGCCATGGGACACGATCACTGACAAAAAAAGTATCACGATTAACAGCTCAGGTTTGTAATGAGCCAGCGGCACAAACAGGCCAAGCAAGCCTATTTTTACTAAAGTTAACACTCCCTTAAGCTGGATCAGCCAGCGCCAATCCCGTGCGATTTCCCACAACATTAATATGCTGCCCGTCGTCATCGCGAGATACCAATAACTCAACCATTGCACTTTATTGACATCTAATAAAATACCACCACCGACACCAACGATCCCTAAAATATGTAATGCCCTTAAACTGGTTTTACTCAAACGTTGAAACCAAAAACGTTTTTCTGATATGCCTTGTTTGTGCATTACAACCCCTTAAGAATCAATTGCGTAACATTTAATTAAAATGATAATATAATTTTATACAATAAAGGCTTTTGAAATAACATTATTTATAGAATATATAAAAATAAGTAAGCCATCTCCTCAATATACAAGATTAAATTATAATATCTATAAAATACAAATAGATAAAACACACCACCAAAGCCATAATTTATGCCTTTTTTATTTTATAAAGTTAAAATCAATCCATTCAATATGTTAACTCACGCATGTTATACCGTATTGAAGCAGTGATTAGTCTCAACTTCATTAATATTTCCCATCCGATTGCACATTTTAAATATGTTATTTTCGCTGTAACAAAGGTTATGTGATCTGAACATACATATACCTCTTTAGATAGTGCTAAATTTGCAAATGGAGAATGCTCTAACAGTGCGTGAGCTGCGTAAAAAATAAATATCACGCCACGATGAATAACCCTTATTAAGTAGATGAATGTACGGCAGAGGAACTATCATGTTCACAAGAAAGATTCAAAAAACAGCACTAGCCATGCTGATCTCTGGCGCTATGGCAGGTACTGCCTATGCAGCACCAGAAGTGCTAGCCGATTTTCACGGTGAAATGGGTAGCTGCGACAGCTGCCACGTATCAGACAAAGGTGGCGTCACCAACGACAACCTTACCCATGAAAATGCTCAGTGTGTTAGCTGCCACGGTGATTTAAAAGAACTGGCCGCCGCTGCACCTAAAGATAAAGTATCACCCCATAAATCTCACCTAATTGGCGAAATTGCTTGTACTAGCTGCCATAAAGGTCATGAAAAATCAGTCACCTATTGCGATGCTTGTCACAGCTTCGGCTTCGATATGCCTTACGGTGGTAAGTGGGAACGTAAGTTTGTGCCTGTTGATGCCGACAAAGCTGCTCAAGATAAAGCCATTGCCGCTGGTGCAAAAGAAACCACTGATGTCGTGATCATAGGTTCAGGTGGTGCAGGTCTTGCTGCAGCCGTTTCAGCCCGTGATGCAGGCGCTAAAGTTATCCTGCTTGAAAAAGAACCTATCCCAGGCGGAAACACTAAACTTGCTGCTGGCGGTATGAACGCTGCAGAAACTAAGCCACAGGCTAAACTAGGTATCGCAGACAAGAAACAAATCATGATCGACGACACCATGAAAGGTGGTCGCAATATTAACGATCCTGAATTAGTCAAAACCTTAGCCAACAACTCATCAGACTCTATCGATTGGTTAACCTCTATGGGTGCCGATATGACTGACGTAGGTCGTATGGGTGGCGCAAGTGTTAACCGTAGTCACCGTCCAACAGGCGGCGCTGGCGTGGGTGCACACGTAGCACAAGTTCTATGGGACAATGCAGTGAAACGTGGTACTGACATCCGCTTAAACAGCCGTGTAGTACGTATTCTTGAAGATGCGAGCGGTAAAATTACCGGCGTATTGGTGAAGGGTGAATACACAGGTTATTACGTGGTCAAAGCTGACGCTGTCGTTATCGCAGCGGGTGGTTTTGCGAAAAATAACGATCGTGTAGCTAAATATGATCCTAAGTTAAAAGGCTTTAAAGCGACTAACCACCCAGGTGCAACAGGTGATGGCTTAGACGTGGCATTGCAAGCGGGTGCTGCAACTCGCGACTTAGAGTTTATTCAAGCTCACCCAACTTATTCACCTGCTGGTGGCGTGATGATCACCGAAGCGGTACGTGGTAACGGTGCGATCGTGGTTAACCGTGAAGGTAACCGCTTTATGAACGAAATCACCACCCGTGACAAAGCGTCTGCCGCGATTCTGCAACAAAAAGGCGAAAGTGCTTATTTGGTATTCGATGACTCTATCCGTAAGAGCTTAAAAGCCATCGAAGGCTATGTGCACCTGAACATTGTTAAAGAAGGCAAAACAATTGAAGATCTGGCTAAACAGTTAGATATTCCAGCGGCCGAACTCGCTAAAACAGTGAAAGCTTATAATGGCTTTGTTAAATCAGGTAAAGATGCTCAATTTGAACGTCCTGATTTACCACGTGAATTAGTTGTTGCACCTTTCTACGCTCTCGAAATCGCGCCAGCAGTTCACCACACTATGGGTGGTGTTGTGATCGATACTAAAGCCGAAGTGAAGAGTGAAAAAACGGGCAAGCCTATTGATGGTTTATATGCAGCAGGTGAAGTCACAGGTGGCGTTCACGGTGCTAACCGCTTAGGTGGTAATGCTATTTCCGATATCGTTACTTATGGCCGTATCGCGGGTGCATCTGCAGCTAAATACGCTAAAGACAAAAAGTAAAATGCAATAACGGAGGGTTAAAGGACTAACCCTCAGCTCATATAGTACGACTTTCAATATGAGAGCCCTAGCTTGAACACTTCAAGTAAAAGCAGTCAATCAATAAGCGAGCCGTCAGGGGCTCGCTTTTTTTATTCCCAATTGATGATAAAGCTCACTCTTTTAACGGGGAATTTTCTAAGGCTAAGGACAAAAAGCCCTAACTCACTTACACTCTTTGCCAGATAATTACATCAGCAAACCCGTTAGGTGACTGAAATGAGAATTGGATTTTTTAGCGCAAAACATTACGACATGCAGCACTTTAACCGCACAAATGCTGCGTTTGGTGCACAAATTGAGTACTTCGATTATCGCCTCTGCATGCAAACAGTGAAGCTTGCCGAAGGTTTTGAAATTGTCTGTGCCTTCGTCAACGATTCACTCTGTGAAGAAGTTCTGGTCGAACTCGCTAAGGGTGGCACAAAAATTATCGCCATGCGCTGCGCTGGCTTTAACAACGTCGATTTAGTTGCCGCTAAACGCTTAGGCATGCAAGTCGTTAACGTACCAGCTTATTCTCCTGAATCCGTGGCCGAACATACAGTCGCACTGATGTTGACACTGAATCGAAAAATCCACAAAGCTTACCAACGCACCCGCGATGCCAACTTCTCCCTCGAAGGCTTAGTCGGCTTTAACATGTTCGGCAAAACCGTCGGCGTGATTGGTACAGGTAAAATCGGCGTAGCAACCATCAAGGTATTGCTCGGTTTTGGCTGTAAAGTCATTGCCTTCGATCCCTTTATCAATCCAGCGGTTGTCGCGCTGAATGTGGAATATCAAGATCTCGACTCTATTTATGCCAACAGCGATATCATCAGCTTGCATTGCCCGTTGACCGCGGATAACCGTCACTTACTAAACCAAGCCAGCTTCGCCAAGATGAAACCCGGTGTCATGGTGATCAACACCAGTCGCGGTGGTTTACTCAATGCTTTCGACGCAATGGAAGCATTAAAACTGGGGCAAATCGGCTCGCTTGGGCTCGATGTATATGAAAACGAAAAGGGCCTGTTCTTCGAAGACAAATCGAATGAAATTATTCAAGACGATGTATTCCGTCGTTTATCAGCCTGCCATAACGTGATTTTCACGGGTCACCAAGCCTTCCTCACCGAAGAAGCCCTAGGCGCCATTGCCAAAACGACCTTAAGCAATATAAAAGCACTATGTGCCGGTGAACTCTCAGGTAACGAATTGTTTTAACTGACAGATAAAATCCTGACTGCTAAAGTGAGGCTTCAACGTTTGAAGCCTCATAGAGGAATATAAATATGTTAGTGACTCAGGAAATTCAGGATATCTCCACACCTTCAGGGCTAATGCGCACCTATATCTATCGCCCAGATGCACAGGGAATATTCCCAAGTATCATCTTTTATTCCGAGATATTTCAGCAAACTGCGCCCATCGCCCGCACCGCCACTATTCTTGCTGGCCACGGTTTTGTGGTGTTAGTACCCGAAGTGTTCCATGAACTGAATCCTTTAGGCACTGTGCTGGCCTATGATGAATCGGGTAAAGATAAAGGTAACGCCGATAAATTTGCCAAACCCCTAGAACACCACGATAGCGATACCCAAGCACTGATCGATTTTGCCACTCAACAAACTTACTGCAATGGCAAAGTTGGCTCTATGGGCGTGTGTATCGGCGGCCACTTAGCCTACCGTGCCGCACTCAATCCCGCTATTTTAGGTGCATTTTGCCTCTATCCAACCGACATTCATTCCAACACCCTACCCTGCGCTTACGGTAATGACTCACTGAGCCGCAGCGGTGATATTCAAGGGGAATTAGTGTTAGTGTTCGGCAAGCAAGATCCCCACGTATCCGCGGAGGGACGAGTACTAATCCACCAGCAATTAATGGCGCTGAACCGTAACTTCACTTGGCTTGAAGTCAACGCCCAACACGCCTTTATGCGTGATGAAGGCGAACGCTATGATCCCGCACTCGCACTGCAAATGTACCTGCAAGCGGTAGCGTTTTTTCAAAGAATACTGCACTAGTTTATAAATTAAACATACAAGATATTAAATACTTAAGGAAAGAGTAAAAAATGAAACCCTATAAAAATTTATCCTCAAAACACTTAGCATTACTATTAATGATTACCCGAGTAACAACCGTTGTTTCGTTATTAGCCGTCGTGCTTTCATTAATTGGCCTAGCGAGTCAGTTTTGGATGACACGTGGATTTAGCCTTAACTTTTGGTCGACAGTGGGCATAGCTACTCTTATCCCCTCTCTACAAGTGCTTTTGGGCTCTGGTATCATAGCTGCTATCATTGCATTTGAAGAATCCTACCGCCAAAAGTCTGAAGCCTTTATCGCCTCGTTAAAATAGCGTTTAGTAATTATCTAAAATACACCTAATGATCTAAGTTCAGAATTGTTAAAATAAAATGAATCACTAAAACTAACAGTATAGTTTTAGTGATTCATCATCTTTTTATTCAATGAAACTAAGCGCCTAGTAAAGGTAGATGTTTGATACTTTTGTATTTCAACGATAATTCAATACATTGGGAAATCGCAGATTCTGGTAGGGGATCATGAATATTTAACACTATGGCTCGATTCCCTTCAAACTGCAGCACGTCGGAATGCAGCTCTCGAAATGTATCAATCAGCTTAGTTTTACAATTAAAGAATAGGTAATATTGTTCGGGATATTTAGGCTTCCAGTCAAACCTTACTGTGCTCCCATTTTTAACGGAATAACTCGGCTCGCCCCATTTTAAGCTCTCTTCCACCGCACCTAAATCCTGCACTTCGGCAATCGAAAAAATCAAAATTCGAATCCGCAATAGCAAGGGCGCTATATGCGCAGGATAGCCTTCAAACTTGTTCTGTACTTCCGCTTGCATGCTCTCATCCTCCAATTTATGCAATGCCGAATCATCATATCTGTAAAACAAAAAACTATGCAGCGGGCCCACATGGTTGAACTTCCAAACCCTTAGTCATTGGTGATTTATCACTTAGTGGAAATAAGCAGAAACAAGCGTAATTTTATTTTTCCATATCAAAAGTGTCGATTATATCAGCACTTTATTATAAACCGCGTATTAGGGGTGTGACACAGTGTCGCAGGCAGGGCGGGATTAAGCTTTGTTAAATCTCTTAACCAAAGAAAATCTCGCTCCTAAAATCGCCATTCCATGCAGCCTTTCTCATCTTGGTTGGTTTGCTGGCTTTTAGCGGATGTTGCTCTAAAAGGTTCAGCACGATACGACGAAATAGCGCCATCTTCTTCGCGTTTTCACGGTCACCAATCCTTGAACAGTCTTCCCTAAAAGTGACGTCAAGCACCCAGTGTTGCAGGTTCTCGATGTGCCAATGCTTGCAGGTTCTCGATGTGCCAATGC
>NZ_JAKKRM010000028.1:0-31298 GCF_025654295.1 Shewanella sp. SM23 | reverse complement strand
GTTAAGCCCATTGGCCTGGAAGTTGTTATGGCTAAAGACGGAAAAAAGCCAACCGCCCGAACAAGTCCCCAGTGTGCATTGGGCTTATCTAAGATTAGGAAAACTCGCGGGCTGGAATGACAGCAAACGAAGCGGAATTGTAGGCTGGGAAAGGTTATGGCAAGGATGGTTTAAACTGCAAACCATCCTTGAAGGTTACCAGCTAGCCTTGTCTCTTGAGCAAAAGATGTGATCAAGAGACAGGCCAGAGCGAGGTTTATGAACAGCGTTAGTATCTTAGCGAGATTAAGGTTTAGTACACTTATGGTTTGGTGCACTGGGTTGGCGAACCCATGCCTTTCCACAGGGTCCTACCATCAGTGAGTGACAGGGGCACAAAGGTCAAACCTTGGCTCATATTGGCGGGTGGCAAGTCGGTTTCTAACTCATACATGCCCATGGGGATAGCCCCTGATGTGGCATCGGCGGCAGTTTGCGAGGCCGCAAGGCTTGAGTAGTGTAGGCCTAACATATCGAAATGGCTGCGCCAATCTTTGCCTGTGAGTTTACTCAAAGACACCAGCATAAAGTCGTTGCCCGGAATATCTTTCACCGTTTTGCCACCGTAGACACTATTGCCTTCAAACGAAAATTGGCCAAAGCCCAGTTTGCTACGATTCGCTTCCCAATCACTGGCGTTATTCGCATATTTACCGAAAATACGACTGTGTTGATACAGCAAGGTAAAGAGATTAAAGCCATTGTTCAGAGTGGTGCCGTCACTGAGCGTCATGCCGTGAGCCTTAAGCGCCATTTGGATGTAAAACGCCATGCGATAACCGTTATGCACAGCATAAGCATTGCTGGCCCAAGGCGCAGTGTATCTGTCTTCACCAGCATCGAGCACCTTACAATTAGCGCCAAACACTAGGCGTTTACCACTGGTGTCTGTTGTACCTGCGGCATCGGACATAAACACATAAAAGAGATCCTTGTGGTTCATGTGACCATCGGTCACTGTGCCTGTATTGCCGTCGCGCAGATAATGGGTTTTCCACTTCACCACATAGGGGAAGATATTGTTGGAGTTTTCCCCTGCGCGGCTGCCATAACCTGCCCAGTTGTCATGATCACTTACCGCAGCATATTGCACATTGAGACGGTTAGTTTGCAGATTGTGGCCTAACTCATGGTTATCACCCCAACCCGTTGGGTCGATATTCCATGCTGCGTCCCAAGGGTTACCGCTACAACCTCCACCGCACTGGGCATTTTGGTCATAATTCGCGTGTTGAATGATAGTGCGGGTATGCAGACTATTATCGATACAGTCGCCGCCAAACAGTCCTTTGCAGGCCGCTAGTACATCGGCAGGTAAGGATTCACTTAAGCTCTTGCCTTGGATCTTAAGCCCCGCAAGGGTGTAAACGCTGTTGATATGGTCATCGACAATACTTTTGAGTAGCGCGTTTACATCGGGTACATCCCCGCCGATGGCGTTTAAAAAGCGGTCGCGACGCAGATGCTGCTCGGCACCATCGGTACGTAAGTCCACATGGGGTAATTCGGTATTTTGGATGCGATCGTTAAAGGCTGCTATTTCTGCAGGGTTTGAAAAATCCATAATGGTCGGATGTTTAGCCACATGCTCAGCGTTGACTTCGACACTTAACGCGCCGCCATCAGCACTCGAAGTATCACCACTGATATACAGATAAATAGGCCCGCCGTAGGGGGAAGAAAATTCGAGACTTTGTCCTTGAGCTAAGCGCAGGCGTTGCTGCGCCAACTCTAATGGGCCGCGGTAGATTTTCTGCTCATAGGCACGGTTGGTATTGCGTCTGTGGTAGTTGAGTTTGATCTCCACATTCGCAGCGCTGCTATCGAGACGAGTGAGTTTAATGGTTTGTCCTGGCAGCGCATACCAGCCTGTGGTCGTCCATTGGCCTGCATAGGGCACGCTAATGGTTTTATGTTCTGTGACAGTCGCAGGATAAGTGTAGTGCGCATTGCTGCCCTTGCTGAGGTTAGCTCTGTCGGTAACATATTCACCTAAATCTGGCTGGGCTAAGTTATGGCTACGGGCATAGCTGACGGTCCAATCGGCAAACAGGGCCTGCTGCCACAGGGCGTATTCGCTGTAGGCTATGGGGTAGTCAATCTCGCTGCGATACTTATCGGCGAGCAGCAGTCCGGCCTTCATCAAGGGGAAGTCTGCTTTGGTAAACACATCGATAGCATGGTTATCTAAGGTTTCAGCATTGGCTCGATACCAATCGGCACCCGCCTTGAATGAGTCAACAAAGGCGGCAGCATTACAGCTCAAGTAATTACCGCCGCAGTCGTTGAGTACTGAGGTGTCGAAGCGGCCTTCGTTAAGCTTACCGAGCAAATTATTCACTTTGGCCAGGGCGGTGTCTTCGACCAAAATATCGGTCACACTGAGGTTATTGGCATTGAGTTTTGACCAGTAATTGCCAGAGGTAGAAAGCCCCATCTCAAGGTAAAGTGGCGACAGTATTGGGCTTTCATTACGCCAGTAGTTAGAGAGCAACAAGGGAATTCCTGCCGCTTTGGCCTTGGCGATCGCGGCTTTTATGCCTGCAAAACCGAGTGACTGACGGTCTAAGTCACTAATGATAATCAGATCCGGTTTCAGTGTGTTGATACAGTTGCTTAACTCGCTGTAGTCACAGGTATTTGCTGTATTAATGCTATGGGCTGCGGGGTAGTTGTTTGTAAGCCAAGTGCGGATCCCTTCATTATGGGGAAAGTACCAACTGTCAGCCTTGCTCGGCATTTGGGCGGTCACTATGCTGAGGCCGTCTTTTTTATCGGCACCTTTGGTCAGCCAGCCTAAAAGATTTTTCAATAAAGTATCAGTTTGCGCCGAAGTGTTGACGGAAAACAGATTTCCTCCCATGGCCGCATATCTTTGCCCCTGTTGCTCGCCCGCCATCACTAACCCACGAACGGCGCTTTCCCCACTGCCATCGACATTTGATGGCAAGACAGTAAAAGTGTTCTCCGGCATAAAGCTCGAAAAGGTAATTGAGTCATGGGTTGGATGCCAAGAGATGCTGCTACCGACACCTTGATATAGCTGATTTATCTGGGCTTTACGTTTGATGTCGATATTAGCGAGTTCGGCGATGCTGAAATCAATTAACTCACTCGCATTGGCAAGCCTGTGGTCTTGGTGCTTAATGGCATTTTCGGCATTACTGATAAATGTCGGCGTGATAGTGCAATCGGCCGTCATGGCCGCAGTGGTGTAAGTCAGCACATTGAGTGTGCCACCACAGCCAGTAATGCCCTCAAGTGTAAAGCCGGTATCGGCTGTAATGCTAAAAATAGCGCTTTTGCCAGACTCCACTTTTTGGCTGCTTGGACTCAGTGCGCCACCTATTACCGATAGGCTGCTGGCGGTGTATTGCACCAGCGCGGGAGGTTGGACTGGCGGCTGAGTGGGTGTTGTCGTGCCAGTATCTTCTGAGCCGCCACCGCATCCGCTAAGCAGTATGGCAATGTAGGCATAAAGTAGTCTAATCCTCATGGGAGTCCTTGAACCTTGTGTATTTAACATTTGGTTGACATTGTATCTTGTTGCTCCTGTTTTCAATAGAATTAATTATATAATTTTATTGAAAATCATGATGTTATATTTGACGCTTGTCAAAAAACAGGCACAAAAAAACCGGCTTCTTGCCGGTTTTTTAATAGAGATATTAATTAATCTTGCTGTTCACGTGCGATTGCGCGATAACCAATATCGGTACGGAAATACACATCATCCCAGTGAATTTCATCAACCAATTTATAGGCGGCTTTTTGCGCTTCGGTGACTGTGTTACCCAGTGCCGTCGCACACAATACGCGACCGCCGTTGGTAACGACGTGGCCGTTTTTCATCTCAGTGCCCGCATGGAACACTTTGCCATTGTTATCGCCAAGGCTGAGACCGTCAATCACATCAAATTTGCGATACTCATCTGGGTAACCGCCAGCGGCCAATACCACGCCCACGGCTGCGCGCTCGTCGTATTCAGCTGTCACTTTATCTAACTCGCCACGGGTGGCGGCTAAACAAAGTTCCACTAAGTCAGACTTTAAACGCATCATAATCGGCTGAGTTTCTGGATCGCCGAAGCGGCAGTTGTACTCGAGTACTTTGGCGCTGCCATCGGGCGATATCATCAAACCCGCATACAGGAAGCCTGTGTAGATATTGCCTTCTGCCGCCATACCATCAACCGTTGGGCGAATGACGTTCGCCACAGTCCAATCGTGTACCGCTTGAGTCACCACAGGTGCTGGCGAGTAAGCGCCCATGCCGCCCGTGTTTGGGCCGTAATCGCCGTTATCACGGGCTTTATGATCTTGGCTGGTGGCCATTGGCAGAATGTTTTTACCATCGACCATCACGATAAAGCTGGCTTCTTCGCCCTTGAGAAACTCTTCAATCACTACGCGCGAACCCGCCTCGCCAAACTTGTTACCGGCGAGCATGTCATCAATTGCGGCATCGGCTTCGGCTTGGTTTTGGGCGATGATCACGCCTTTGCCCGCGGCTAAACCGTCAGCTTTGATGACCACTGGATAACCTGTTGTGGCCGTTAATTCACGCACGAAAGCTTTGGCATCGCTGATTTCAGTGCAGTTTTTATAACCCGCCGTAGGAATATTGTGGCGGGCTAAAAAGTCTTTAGTGAAGGCTTTTGAACCTTCGAGTTGGGCTGCGGCCTTAGTTGGGCCAAAAATCGCTAAACCTGCGGCGTTGAAGGCATCGACGACACCGATAACGAGTGGTGCTTCTGGGCCGACTATGGTCAGTTCAATCTTATTGGTTTTCGCAAAATCGAGCAGAGCAGGGATGTCGGTGGCGCTGATCGCCAGATTTTCAACATTAGGTTCTAGGGCTGTGCCCGCATTGCCGGGTGCTACATAAACGGTATCAACTTGAGCCGATTGAGCGGCTTTCCAAGCTAGGGCATGTTCGCGGCCGCCACCACCAATGATTAACACTTTCATGGTTAAAACTCCCACACATCGCAAAGGAAAAGGCCCTAATCGCTAGGGCCAAGTTTGATTTAAGTTGTTATCAATGACGGAAGTGGCGCATGCCTGTCATCACCATGGCCATGCCGTGCTCGTCTGCAGCAGCGATGATTTCAGCATCGCGCATTGAGCCGCCCGGTTGGATGATACAGCTAATGCCCGCAGCCGCTGCGGCATCGATACCGTCACGGAAGGGGAAGAAAGCATCGGACGCCATCACAGAGTTCACCACTTCTAAGCCTTCATCTGCGGCCTTGATGCCGGCGATTTTAGCGCTGTAAACGCGGCTCATTTGGCCTGCGCCGACACCGATAGTCATGCCGTCTTTGGCATAAACGATGGCGTTAGATTTAACGAATTTCGCCACTTTCCAGCAGAACATTAAGTCTTTCAGTTCGCTTGCAGTAGGTTGACGTTTAGAAACCACTTTGATGTCTTCTAAACCGACCATGCCTTGGTCACGATCTTGCACTAACAAGCCGCCGTTAACACGTTTGTAGTCTAAGGTTTGGGTCTTAGTGTTCCACTGACCACATTCCAATAAACGCACGTTGGTCTTCTTGGCAACCACATCGCGCGCCGCTTGGCTAACGCTTGGGGCGATAATCACTTCAACGAATTGACGCTCAACGATCGCACTCGCCGTCGCCGCATCTAATTCGCCGTTGAAGGCGATAATGCCACCGAAGGCTGAGGTTGGGTCAGTTTGATAAGCGCGGTTATAGGCATCGAGTAAGTCTTTACCTAATGCCACACCACAGGGGTTAGCGTGTTTAACGATAACACAGGCGGGTTCCAAGAATTCTTTTACGCACTCAAGGGCGGCATCGGTATCGGCAATGTTGTTGTAAGACAAGGCTTTGCCTTGCAACTGAATCGCGGTAGCCACAGAAGCTTCATCAATTTTAGTGTCAACATAGAAAGCCGCTGCTTGATGGCTGTTTTCGCCATAGCGTAAGTCTTGTTTCTTCACTAATTGGGTGTTGAACGTGCGTGGGAACTTAGAATCAGCAAAGCATTCGTCCGTGCTGTGTGCAGGAACCATAGTACCGAAGTAGTTGGCGATCATGCCATCGTAACCCGCAGTGTGCTCAAAGGCTGCAATCGCTAAGTCGAAACGCGTCGCATGGGTCGTGCTGCCATTGTTAGCCGTCATTTCTGCCAGTACGCGTGAGTAATCGGCCGCATTAACGACTATGGTAACGTCTTTGTGGTTTTTTGCCGCCGCGCGCACCATAGTTGGGCCGCCAATATCGATATTTTCGATAGCGTCTTCTAAGGTACAACCAGCTTTAGCCACAGTTTCAGCGAAGGGATAAAGGTTAACCGCAACTAGATCGATGGCATTGATATTGTTATCGGCCATCACGCTTTCATCAAGACCGCGGCGCGCCAAAATGCCGCCGTGCACTTTAGGGTGCAGCGTCTTAACGCGACCGTCCATGATCTCAGGGTGTCCTGTGTAATCAGATACTTCGATAACAGGCACGCCGTTATCCGCTAACAAGCGAGCGGTGCCGCCAGTTGATAACAATTCTACACCTTGGGCGTGAAGTGCTTTGGCGAACTCGAGAATTCCGGTTTTATCTGAAACGCTTAACAGCGCGCGACGAATGGGTCTGGCATTATTTGCAGCAGTCATTTGGGTACAGGGTCCAGTTATTTTAGTTTCAAGGATCTTTCGGAAAACAGAACAGCCTTAACGCTGTACTGCTTTCCAAAAGTCCCTTGGTCCTATTTTTACTTTATTAGCTAACTTTTTATCCCTTCGTCACAGCGCGCGTATTCTAGCGTAAAACTCGATTTACGGGTGTTTTTTCTGCGTGATTTCACAATATTCATATCAGAACAAAGCGGCATTGCCGTGTTGGCTTTCAGTAAAGTTAAAATTACCTCTTGACCTTGGAGTAGGCTCCAAGGTTTATACTTGCATTATTGAGTTGTATGCTGGAAATGATCCCTGAGTTGTGGGCTATTTCGCAAAGGATGAAGACATGTATCGTATTGGTGAATTGGCGGATTTATGTGAGGTGAAAGCCGACACGTTAAGATTCTACGAGAAGCACGGCCTACTCGCGCCGTCGAGCCGTACTGAGTCTGGCTATCGAGTATATACCGAGGCCGATGCTGCGCGATTACGCTTTATTTTACGGGCGAAAGCTGTGGGTTTTACCCTCAATGAAATCAGTGAATTGCTGTCAATTGAACTCGATAAATCTAACCGAGTCTGTGCCGATGTAAAAGGCATGGTTGATTGTAAATTGGCTCAAGTACAGGCCAAAATTGCTGAGCTGAATCATTTTCAAGCGAGTTTACAAAGCTTGTCTGATGCTTGCTGTGGTGGGCCACGTAGCGCCGAACATTGCTCTATTTTAGAGGCGTTGGAGTCCAGCACTGAGCGGGTACGCGTTGAGCATCACTCTCATAATGTAAATCAGTACCAAGCGCACCAGAATCATCACGGCAAAGCCATTTATGAAGAGTCAGGGAATTAATTATGTTACTGAAGAATTTTATTGATCTGTTTTTAGACTCGGCGCCTTGGCTGTTACTAGGCCTGATTTTAGCTGGGCTATTAAAAGTATTCGTGCCAATGGCGTGGATGCAAAAGCAGCTCGGTGGTCACGGTTTTAAAACCGTAGTGAAAGCGGCGCTGCTTGGCGCACCTTTACCTTTGTGTTCTTGTGGCGTTATTCCCGCAGCCGTTGGGCTGCGTCGTTCTGGTGCATCTAAAGCAGCCACCACCTCCTTTTTAGTCTCAACCCCTGAAACGGGCGTCGATTCCATCGCCGTTTCCTACGTGTTACTCGGCCCCTTTATGGCGATCGTCAGACCGATTGCAGCTATTACCAGTGCGATAGTGGCGGGCTTACTCGTTGGTCGCGATGATGACGATGGCAAGTCAGTGGTTAAGGTAGATACTCAATCAGATAAGCCATTAGAGGGTGAGGCGTCAGTGGCGTCTTGCTGTGCCTCAAAATCAGTGGCTCAGCCAGAGATGGTAAAAGCCGAAGCGGTTAAAAGCTGCTGCTCATCGACTACGCCTACGATAACGCCCGTAAAGTCTTCCTGCTGTGGTAATGAAGGTGTTGATGCACCTGCAGCCGAGCCAAAGCCGAAGATCAAAATGACGCCTATGGCGGCGCCGAGCTTAATGGCGGGTCCTTCAAGTGTTATGGCTGTTGGCGGTCAAACCATGGGATCTGTTCAAACTATGGGTTCTGTGGTTAAGGTTAACGCTGTTAAAGTAGAAAGCGTGGGGTCATGTTGTGGCAGTCAAACCACAGAGCCTGAAAAAATAGTGGTGGTGAAAAAAGGCGCTTGCTGTGGTGGCAGTGCTAAGGATGCTAAGCAGGTGAGTGCTAACACTGCAGGCGATAGCTGCTGTGCGTCTACTCAAGATATGGCGACTGAATTTAAGTCGCAATCGGTACTCAGTCGTATCGGAATTGGCCTTAAATATGCGGCAACGGATTTAGTGCGTGATACTACGCTGTGGCTGCTGGTGGGCTTATTTTTCGCAGCTCTGGTACAAACCTATGTGCCGGCTGACTTTTTGGCTAAATGGGGCGATGGCATTCTGGCTATGCTAGTGATGGTGCTCGTTTCTGTGCCTATGTATATTTGCGCGACCGCATCGACACCGATTGCCGCTGGATTATTACTGGCGGGAGTGTCACCGGGTGCTGTACTCGTGTTTATGATGGCAGGTCCGGCAACCAATATCGCGACTTTAGGCATAGTGGCTAAAGAGCTAGGTAAACGTGCGCTGTGGGGCTATCTTGGCGGTGTGATTGGCGTGGCCTTAGTGGCCGGTATGTTGGTCAATTATCTGGTTAATACCTTTGGTTTTGTAGTGATGCCACAAATTGGTGAAGAGCACCAAATGTTACCCCAATGGTTAGTGGCAACCTCTGGCATAGTGCTGGCGTTACTCATGGCAAAAGTGGTTTTTGAGAAGATCCCAAGAAGCTGGGTTCGCCGCAACGATTGCTGTTCTTAGTCTATTCATATTCCGCTAAGCAGTATCAAACAAATAAACATCCCAGTGTTGTTGCTAACACTGGGATTTTTTATGGGATTGATTTGCAAACCTATCAGTATTTGTTTGCTTTTTTAACGTCGATAAACGTAGGCGGCCTGTCTGCTTCAGCCTTGTTAATCAATTAGGATGTGAAGGAGCTTATCTCCGCCAAGGTTAAGTTGCGCCATTTCCCTACATCGATATCTAAGGCCAATGCGCCAATTTGCGCCCTGTGTAGAGCAACCACTTTATTGCCCACGGCGGCAAACATCCTTTTGACTTGATGAAACTTGCCTTCGGTGAGCGTGAGCAGCACGGTTTTTTCATCCACTTGCTGCAGTGTTGCTGGCAGAGTGAGGGCGGTTTCGCCCTGTAGATTTAGCCCTGCGGCAAACTTTGCGGCTATGGCTGCAGTCGCTTCGCTGTCGAGTGGATCTCGCAGTTGAACACGATAGATTTTTTCGCACTGATATTGAGGCGAGATAATATTAAACGACCAGCGGCCATCGTCAGTCAGTAGCACTAAGCCTGTGGTATCAGCATCTAGGCGGCCAACGATGTGCAGGTCAAATGCGCGATCGATATCGAGCAGATGAAATAGCGAAGGGTAGGCTCCATCCACATTTGAGCATAAGGTATTAGCAGGTTTGTGCAACATGATATAGCGAGATGGGCGTGGCGCTAGCGGCTTTCCATTAAGGCTGACAGTATTATTTTCATGCACTTGCATTGCGCAGTCTGTCACGATAGCGCCATTGACTGTGATTGAGCCGCTAAGAATGGCGACTCTTGCGGCTTTGCGATCAAGAACTGTGCTTTTACAGAGGAATTTATCGAGGCGCATAGTGAAATCTCAGGAAAAACAATCAGCACAGGTGTTTCAGTAAGCTGCATTATCGCGACTTAGGGAGGATAAGCAACTGCCCTGTCTGAATGTTAAAACTAAGCGTACTGATTTTTAACGTTATGACATTTGTGGAGCATCTTGCTGTTCGTTTTGTGTTGATTTGACCGCAGATGTTTTCTATTTGAGCCACTCGATGAGCATGTCGTTTATTAAGTGGCTGCTTATTGAGTCGCTGTGCAAGGTATTTTATGGGACTTGTTAAGGCGAGGAAAAACTTGGCTTTGTATTAATAAGTAATTGAGCAAAAATGTAAATACTGCTCAGAATACAGCATATGCCTAAATAAATGAGTAAGCCGAACTCCGTTTGGCCAAAACTGCTGGCAACTAATGGGCCTATCACTGACCCCACCGAATAGCTCAGCAGCATCACTTGAGTCGCTGAAACAATTTGGCTAGCAGGCAAGTCGTCACAAGCTAAGCTGATTGCAATCGGGTAAAGGGCAAAAGCGCTGGCGCCAAGCAAGAGAAATCCAATAATCAGCGTCATATTTGAATGCTGAGTGAGCAGCAATAATGCTGCGACACCCAGTAGGCAAAAGCTTACTATCAAGCCACTTTTATTAACTCGAGGAGATAAATAACTGACTAAAGGTTGTACTAGCATGCCACCCACTATGATGAGGGCCATAAATTGTCCTGTTTGCTGATCAAGCCCCATATCCAGTGCCACATAGATGGGAAGTAAACCATAGATAGGGCCAAGCAATAATCCAGAGACTAAACATCCCATAATGGCAGGCTGACTTAGGTTTTTTAGCGCAGACAATGACATTGATTGTTGTTCGCTTACCTGAGGTTGACCGCGTTTTACCAGTAGTGCGGGTAAACTTGCCGCGGCTAATAATCCCATGATCACTAGGTAAGGTAGATTGCCCTTTGTACCTAAATAATCAATGGCTAATTGTCCTAAGGCAGTGCCTCCATAAAGCGCTGTCATATAAAGTCCAAGCCGCTTAGCGCGTTGCTTTTGGGTATCGGCCATTAATAGCCATGATTCAACCACCACAAAAATCCCTGCTACCGCAAATCCCGCTATAAGTCGAGAGGCTAACCAGACTCCACTTTTGGGGATTAATATCATAGCGACAACGCTGCAAAGAAGGATATTCAAAAAAAGGATAAAGGCTTTACTGTGGCCGATACGGGCAACAACAGGAGCAATACAAGGCGCCCCCAGTAATAAACCTAAATAAAAAATACTGGCCAGTAATGGAGCAAGTGAGGTGCTGAGTTCGAAAAAAGTGAGCGACAGTGGGATCAAACTCATCAAGTAGCCTGACGCTAAAGCAAATAGACTGAGTCCTGCCACAGGAACAAAAAGCCCTGGTTTTTGATTGGGTTGAGCTAACAGCATATTTTCCACAAGTGGTACCAAACAGGTAAAAAAATAAACAGGAGGCGGGGTTGCGGTCGCGACTTTAGGCTGGATCGCTGACAGGGTAAAGTGAGTTAGATTGACTGTGGTGGTGAATAATATTTGTGTTTACTATTCATGTAGATATTGGGTTTTCTATGTTGCCTTGTTGCAATACGTTTGTGTTGGTCGCTTGCTGTTCACTGCGTCGCCGTTTTAGTGCACATTCAACGATACCTAGATTCGATTTAGCGCTACACACATTCAATTTTGTGCCAAATTTGGGGAATAATACCTAATCCTACCAATGATCAGAAGGTATGATTAATTAGTTGATTATCATCTTGGTAGAAAGTGTGGCGTGATCTATATCTCAGTTTTAAACATTAATTAAATTACAACGTGGGCAAGGTTTTGTTCGATCTTTGTCCGTTTGAAATTTTAAAACAAAGGTGTCGATCAGAATTTGGTGATTATTGCCGCTAATCGGCCGTTTGTGCGTGCTAGCTCAGCAATAAATGTTGTTGCCAAGTGATAAAATTACAAAATAAACCGCTTTGCCAAGTGTGATCTATGCCCTAAATTTGCGTCAAAATAAAATGGTATTAAGGTTGTAACCATGTCTTTAACAGATTCAAGTACTGCTCCACCTAATAAAGCTCCCGTCAGCGAGGGGCTCGATAAGAAAAAAATGCTGATCCTAGTGGCTGATATTGTGCTGTTATTTGCACTTTATTACGGTTTACCTTTTGAACAAGGGGTGAATACTGGGCTGGCCATTTTGTTCTTTGCAGCGATTCTTTGGCTGACCGAAGCGATTCATATCAGTATCACTGCGATTCTCGTTCCTATACTCGCCGTATTCTTTGGGGTGTTTGAAACCAAGGAGGCAATGAGTAACTTTGCCAATCCCATCATTTACTTATTCTTTGGTGGTTTCGTATTGGCTGCGGCCTTGCACCATCAAAAGATTGATACCCTCATAGCGCAAAAGCTGCTGCTAGCCTCTAAGGGCAAACTCAGTATCGCCTGTTTGATGCTGTTTGGAGTAACTGCGTTGCTATCGATGTGGATCAGCAATACCGCGACCACGGCGATGATGTTGCCATTGGCACTCGGGATTTTGCAGCAGCTCGACCGCGAAAAATACCACAGCACCTATGTATTCCTTCTGCTCGGGATTGCCTATTCGGCCAACATAGGTGGTATCGGTACTTTAGTGGGTAGCCCACCGAATGCGATTGCTGCGGCTCAAGTGGGCTTAAGTTTTAGTGATTGGCTGAAGTTTGGTATTCCAACCGTTATCCTCATGCTACCTATGATGTTGATTGCCTTGTATTGGTATTTTAAGCCTGATCTTTCTGCCAAATTCGATGTGAATGTTGAAGCTCAGAAGCTGACATTTCAGGGGAAATTTACTCTGCTTATCTTCCTGACTACCGTATGTTGCTGGATTTTCAGTGTGCCGTTAGCCAAGGCATTAGGTGGCATCACTCAGTTTGATACCATAGTCGCCTTAGGGGCCGTCGTTTTACTCTCGGGCTTAGGTTTGGTCGGCTGGAAGAAAATTGAATCGACCACAGATTGGGGCGTACTCATATTGTTTGGTGGCGGTTTAACACTGAGCGCAGTACTAAAAACGACTGGCACCAGCGTATTTTTAGCTCACTGGATGACAGATATTTTCGGTAGCACTCACATGTCGTTGTTCGTTTTTGCTGTGATTGCTTTTGTGGTGATGTTGACTGAATTTGCCAGTAACACCGCCAGCGCTGCACTGTTAGTGCCTGTATTTGCTGCGATTGCTGAGGCATTAGGCATATCGCCTGTAATGTTATCTGTACTGATTGGTATTGCAGCTTCTTGCGCCTTTATGCTGCCGGTGGCGACACCGCCCAATGCTATCGTTTATGGTTCTGGCCATATCAAGCAATCGGAAATGGTGCGAGTGGGTATGATCATCAACTTTATCAGTATGATAGTCTTGGGTATTATCGCTCATACCTTCTGGGATATTTAACACTGACATAGTTCATGGAAACTTTGTGTTTTAACGTTGCCGCTATAATAGTATTCGCCTTATGAAGAGCATAGGGCGGATACGCATTTTGTTTTTAGCTGAGTCGTCGTACCGAGTTTTTGGGCTTAGTGTCAGGCTTAGTGTTTCGAAGTTTACTCTCTGCTTATGTTTTGCACTTAATTTGAGGTTAAGTTGCGACTAAAAGTATTTGCGCTATAAATTGCTTGATGTTGATAACGTAGATAAAAGATTTCTTTTACGTTGATGATATCAATCTGTTCAATGTCATTTTTATATAATACGGGAGTGGTATCGCCTTCAGTGACAGTAACGGCTTGTAAAATAATAGGCTTATCTGTCATGGCAAAAAACACTTCTGCTTGCTGTAAATTCTCGGAAAGATAAACATAAGCTGTCTGCGGCTCGGCAGAATTATGATCACTGCGAGTAAAGGTTATCCCTTGCTCGAATGGGCGAATGTATTGCTGAGTTTCATCGTTCCAAGTCCCTCCTTTGTCGAGACAAGTATCAATTGTGAGATATTGTTGTAAACCCCATCCTGTTACCACTAGCAAGAGCACTGCGCCCAGTAAGAACATTGCTTTTTTCAATTTTCGTTACCTTTACAAATTAGCTCGGCTGAGTGTTTGTATCTTAGCTCAACCCCGTTATTTATAGGCATTTAACCATTGGTTTAACGCTGAGGAGGGCAAAGCTCCGGCTTGCTGGACGAGTATGTGGCCTTGTTTAAAAATCATTAAGGTTGGAATAGATCGAATATTAAATTGAGCCGCGAGGGCTTGCTGTTCTTCAGTATTGATTTTACCGAAGCGAAATTGAGGCTCCCATGTCTTAGCTGCTGCAGAAAATATGGGCGCAAAACTTTTACAGGGCCCACACCAGCTGGCCCAAAAGTCAACGACTAGGGGAAGCTCTGATTTATTAGCATGGTTGGCAAAGTTTGCGCTATTGAGTTCAATTGGCGCAGCCGTAAAGACACTGAGCTTACATTTACCGCAAGTGGGTTGTTGGTTTAAACGCTCATCGGGAACGCGGTTTAACGTATCGCAATGGGGGCAGGCAATAATCATGGCAAAGCTCCAAAATAAAACGTTTATACGACTTATATATTGGGCTAACCGACAGTAATTTAAAGGGCGAGTGATGATGTTATCGCCCATGATGACCTTATTATTAAGGATTAAGCAGTGAACCAAGCTGCAGAAATGTTTAGATTGCGCCGACAAGCCCGCTCTTCGGTGATAAAATCCTGCGCAAAGTTGAATATCACGCCCTAAGTGCGAACAAGAAAAGAGAATGAAGATATGACTGAATTAGAAGTAATCGAGCTGCAAGTGGGCGAAGGAAAAGAAGCGGTAAAAGGCGCACTGATCACCACCCAATATCGTGGATTTTTGCAGGATGGTACCCAATTCGATTCATCCTATGATCGTGGTCAGGCGTTTCAATGTGTAATTGGTACTGGCCGTGTGATTAAAGGCTGGGATCAAGGTATTATGGGGATGAAAGTCGGTGGCAAACGTAAGTTGTTAGTCCCAGCTCACTTAGCCTATGGCGAGCGCCAAGTGGGGGCACATATCAAACCAAATTCTGATCTCACCTTTGAGATCGAATTGCTCGAAGTGCTGACTCGCGACTAAGCGTGACAGGACTGCGAGAGTCTGTGTAAGCTCGATTGAGCCAATATGATTCTGGCTCATCTTGCACTCCTCGCTATGTTGCTTCGGCATAGGGTGATTTACACTAGACTCAATTTTCCCACTTAAAGGAAAGAGATTTGTCGTGGCTTCGGATACTGCAGCAGAGTTAATTGCGCAACTTCAGGCTGAGATCGCTCAGCTAAAAAGTGAAAACGCTCATTTAGCAGCGTTGAATTATCGTGCCGAAGAAAAACTCTTTGCGGCCCTCGATGGTAATGGTTTATGTCTATGGGAACAGCATATTCCAAGCGGAAATTTAACCATATTTAACATGCGCTGGGGCGAAATGCTCGGGTTTAGTCCTGAAGAGTTTGCTGCCCATGTTGATATCTGGAAAAGTAAATTACACCCCGAAGATAAAGAATGGGTGATAAAAGCCTTTGAAGATCATGTGAATGGTCAAGCCGATTACTATCAAGCAGTTCACAGAATGCTACACAAAGATGGCAGCATAACCTGGGTGTCCGATCGTGGACGTATTGTCGAGCGCTTAGCTGATGGAACACCACTGCGAATGATGGGCAGCCATATCGATATTACTCAAGAAAAGCGCTACGAAATAGATTTAGCCCGCTTAGCCCACAGTGATCCACTCACCAACTTAATGAATCGCCAAGCTATTGCCAAAGTATTCGATGAATCCTCGCAACCAGGTATTCGCGGAGCGTTATTTTTTATCGACCTTGATGGTTTTAAAGCGTTAAATGACCGTCACGGACACAAGTTTGGTGACAGCCTGTTGATGCACGTTGCGCATACTTTGGTATCTCACGCCGGTGAATTCGCGCAGATCGCACGGTTAGGTGGCGACGAGTTTGTGATATTACTGCCGTCATTTGATCGTGAATCTTTAGGGGCGCTCGCACAATCATTGCTCGATGTTTATAGAGATAAATTCCTGCTAGAAGGTTGTGAAGTAGAGGTAGGCCTGAGTATCGGTATTGATATATTTGGCTATGGTGATAGTTTTGCCGAGAGTTGTGATCGCGCGGATGCCGCCATGTATCGCGTGAAACACCAAGGAAAGCATGGATATTGTTTTTATCAGTCGTCGGAATAATGATCCAAGCCTGCAGATCTTAGTCATACTTAATTTATATTTGATTACAGTGCCTTATTCGAACAAAAAACCACCTTTAATGGTGGTTTTTTGTTTTTAGCTTTTTAAGCTTAGTGTCATCAGCTTATGGAGTTACAAAATTAAATGGTTGATGGCAACTGACACAATAGTTTTCAGATTTTTTGTGTACATGGTGGCACTTACTGCAATCAGTTTCTGTGTCGAAGTGGCGATTTTTATGGGGATTGGTTGGTTTTACATCCGCCGTTTTTTCCGCTAATTTCTTAGTGTTGTGGCATTGTACACACTTGAGCATAGGGACGGCTTGTCGTTCTTCTGCACCATGGCAGCTGGCACATTTAAGCCCTTTCGCCATATGAGTTTGATCGAGTAAAGCACTCTCTTTAGCGAACGCGCTGCCAGCGAAAATACCCAAAATAATAGCCAATATAATCGTTAAGTTTTTCATTGTCTGATCCCATTATTCATTTCACCGGATGCCAAAATGTGAGGCATCCATTATTGATGACTATGTGTTCTATAGTTTTGCTACATATTTGCCCGCTAAATAGCCGAAGGTGTAGCAGCGACCTAAAGACAAGCCAAATACCGTTAATGGGTAGTCAACGCCACCATAGAAACCTGCGCCTAGGTTACCAACAATGAATAAACCTGGAATTTCCTTACCATCGGCATCAAGTACTTGGTGGTTGTCGTTAACGAGAATTCCTGAACATAAAGTAGAAATACGCATACGACGGTGAATACCGTAAAACGGTGGTTTGAGCACTGGTATCATTTTGCTTCTAGGTTTACCGAAGTCCTCATCTTTGCCTTTTTTGCACAGTTCGTTATAACGGTTAACGTTGGCAACAAAGGTTTTTGGATCGCACTCCAGCTTCACGGCCAACTCTTCTAATGTGTTAGCTGAATGGGTGTTGATCAAAGAGGGATATACCCCTTTTTTCTCACCTGGAACTTCAGGCATATAGACTTTAAGCTCTTCAGGAGAATAGAGGTGGCCAGGCCAATCCTTCGCTTGCGTCATATAGTCAGAATCAAATACTTGGGAGTAATGCCCCGCATTCTGCTCATCTTTCAAGTAGTTATTCATTAGAGACATTTCCACCTTCTCATTCACAAAGCGCTCACCTTTACGGTTTACCGCTAAGAATGGCATGTCACACATGGACGCCGGACCTGCATCGAAGTCGTGCAACATTTTGGTATGTCCAACAGGTTCGATAACGCCGCCCGCCCAATAGGCCATAGCAAAACCGTCACCGGTACGATCCATTTGTTTACGTTCAAAGTTTTTCAGTTCGGGGATGAAGAAGTCACACATGGCTTTGTTATTTTGATAGTCGCCAGAGGACAGAATGACACCTTTCTTCGCCATGTATTTGTGGTACTTACCATCACGAGTTTGAGCAATGACGCCGATGACTTTTCCTGACTCATCCTGGATTAATTGTTGTGCAGGAGTATTAAAGAAAAACTTAACGCCTGCTTTTTCTGCTGTTTTAGCTAATGCGCGCATAGCATCACCCGTGGTGTAGGGTTTAGGGCCGCAGAAAGAAGTGATAAAATTTAAACGGTCATCAGTATCAGCAATTCCGCGAATACCGTGCTGCACTTTAGTGCCTTGGTCAACAATCTGGCCGCCACCTTGTTTAACTCTATCGATAACCCAAGTGACAGCTTCACCTGAATTGTAAGCCCATTGCTTAAGAAGACCGGGATGTGAACGGTGCGCATTATCCGCCATTAAACGGCTAACTAAAGCTTCAATTGCTGATTTATCACTGTTTTTCAGGTCAATTCCTGAACCAGTGTTTCCTTGAGAGACAGGGATGGCTTGCTTTTGTAAACACGCAACGGTTGCACCACTTTCTCTGGCTGATAGAGCCGCAGGCACACCAGAAGCTCCTGCACCGACGACAACAACATCAAAGGTTTGGGTTGTTGCAATATCTTTATCAGCAATAGGTTTTGGCTTAGGTAGAAAATTAAGCGTTGCGCCGCCAATTTCGCCATATTCAGTGCCAACTTGAAGGGGGGCCGCACTCGCTGAAGCAATACCAAGACTTGCAAAGGCTAAGCCACCACTTCCCACTGCAGCTCGAGTTAGGAAACTTCTTCGAGATATACCATTTTGCAGGACGCTAGCAGTGTATTGATCGATTTCTTTCGGTTTCTGTGAATGCTCTTTACTCATTTTGATACTCCTTGGGTCCTCATTGCTAAGGTCGATATGACATCGTTAGCAACGACAATGGATCTGGCCATAACCGCATGTGATTTGTTTGCTTTAAAAACTAGAAGTGCAGTTGTGTGAAAGTGATTAAATTCTCATTCATTAACAACATACGTTTAAATGTATGACATATGATAATAAACCAAAAGAGGTATTAATTACATCTTTGCAGTGCTTCACAAAATGCTGGAGTTTTGAGCTGTTAATATGATTATTCTTTTTGAAACAAGCTAATGTAGGACTTTCTTTATTAAATAATGCAGTGAATTTTTTGAGGAAGATGTATTTCTTAAATACAGTGATCAAAATAAAATATGTGTTGTTAAGCTATTTCACTACATATATTTAGTGTTCTAGGTTTACGGGAGTTAATTGTGGTAACGAGGCGTTAGAGTCATCGTTATTTACGCATCCGCTAAATAAGACACATGAAATAGCCATGGCTGGAATAATTAAGAAATTATTTTTTCCATTTTTGATCTCAATAATTAAGTCAACGCATTCACCGCAACATTTAAATGGATTGAGAATTTTGCAGTGTAAAAACCGGGTGTATCCAACAAGGCTGATACACCCATATAAGTTTTGGTGCAGGGGAGTTGTATTTGTGACTATTTACCTAAAATAAATTTATAAGTGACATATAAACGCAGATCGTCAAGATCTTCAGCTTGATCAAAATCGACCATGGCATAACGCGCCTTAAGACCTAGGCCCGATAACATGCCTGAAAATTTATAGGCGATTGAAAAGTTTGTTTCATTAAAATCTGACGCAGTCCCCTCTGGCACATCGTACTGCCCATAAAAGGCATAGGCTTCTAATCCACTCGCCCCTAATTTTTCAAAGTCATAGGCCAGCTTTAACGCGTTGACCTCTTCATTCGCCCGTGCAGATTGATATACCTGTTGAATGACCACTTTTTCATCGCCCCATGGGGTCAGCACTGTGTCATCCCCGGTTTTGGCGTACATATAAGTGAGATCTGCCCCCGCCAATTTGGCGCCAAGATGAAAGCCATATTGATAGGTATCGAGTGGGCCGCCGGTTTCATCACCTATTGCCTGTTGAGTTAAATAGGAAGGTGTTAAGTACAAATTCGTTGGACCAACATCAGCGGCTAATTTCACTTTGGCATAGGTTTGATTGAAAACATCTTCCATGCTGTAGTGCCAAAGATGGGCTTCAGTTTGGACTGTTTTAAAGGGCAATTGATATTTAGCACCTAGGGCATAAACTGGGTTATCGGCAACATCTGCCACAATACCCGCTCTTGCTAATTCGCTTTGTACCGCCTCTTTTACGGATACGAAGCTATTATCAGACCACCCCATGGAATCTGTAATATAGAGTGCTGATAACGTTAGATTGTCAACACTCTTATTTTCTGCTGAAAAGCCGCGAAAAGTTCGTGGGATCGCACGAATGTCATGGGGATTCATCATTGGTGTGCGCAGTTCTTGTGCACCTAATTTGAATTGAGTATCCCACCAATTACCTTGGACAAAGTACTCCTGTAAACGGTTGACGTTGTCATGGTCGCCAGCGGCATCGCGAGCAACTAGGCCGTAGACATCATCTGAATCATTGGTCCAAATGGGATTTGCAGATGCGAAGCTGGTCCCAAAACTGAGGCCATTCACTTTTGCGGTATTGTAATAAAACAGTCCGCCAAATGACGTATCGTGTTTAGTGTTCGTCGTATTATCAAAGTCACGGGTAAAATCGAATAAGCGTAATTCCCCTTTTAACGTACCTTGGCTAAACATTTGATCAATGCTGGTATCTGCTGTAGCTGGAATCGCTAGCGTAGATAGCACAAGCAAAGATAAATAAGATTTTTTCATCATCATCTTCCCTATTATTAGTAAGCCCTGATCAGAATTGTCTGAGCTAGTTAAAGAAATTATGTTTAACATTCTCAGGTTAAATGTATGACGTATGACTAATGTCGACAACGAAGTTAGGATGAATATGAGAAACTAGTTACGAAATTCGCACAGATGTTACTTGGATCAACAAATGTGAATGTTTTTTAATCACTAATGTAGGAAAGATGAGAGTACTTTTTCTGCGTTAATGCGGTTTTATGCTAGTATGGCGACACTAAGCATATTTGGGATAATCAAGTGCATATCTTCAAGCCAATTAAGCAGATAAGAGCATCGAGTGAAGTCGGGCAGCAACTGAAAAATGCTATTTTAGATGGCGAATATAAGGCTGGCGATAAATTACCCTCTGAGCGCGAATTAATAGAATTATTTCAAGTTAGTCGCACTGTGGTGAGAGAGGCGATCAAGAGCCTCGAAGCAGGTGGATTAGTGGAGATTCGCCAAGGTGCAACAGGCGGCGCATTTGTTAAGCACTTAACCTTTGAACGTTTAAGTGATGCTTGCCAAGATTTATTTCTAATGGGGAAACTTTCTCTTCCTGAACTGTGTCAAGCACGCATGCTGATTGAGCCGCAAGTGGCTAGAATGGCTGCTAAAAATTGCACTCCAGAGCAAGCTAAAGCTTTGCAAGAGGCGAATCGTCATGAAAGTGACTCATTGGCTTATCCCGAAACTGTCATATTGCGATCTCAAGTACATTATTTGCTCGCTGAAATGTCTGGAAATCGCTTTTTAGAAGCGATCGTAAAATCCTTGTTGGTTTTATTAAGTAATCAAACGACTAAGTTTCAGCCACCGACTGATGAAATTCATCCTTTAGGTTTGCATGATGTCATTGTCGAAGCGGTTATCGCAAAAGATGGGGCGAAAGCTGAGGCCGAAATGTTTGCACACCTTGAGGATTTTAATCAGCGCCTAATAGAAATTGAGCGTAAATATATGGATAAACACGGTTAAGGCAAAGAGCCGCAACCCCAAAGTTCAACCGCGGCTGTTTGTTTGTTGGGTACGCCAATCCAATGACTCATGGCTTGGCATTGCACTTTTCCTGAGATTGGAGTGAAGCAAAGTTCAAAATCCCCTGCTTCGGGCGTGCGACCTAAGCGCAACACTGGCAAAATGGGCAGCTTGGGCTGATAATGCCAGCTGCCATTTTTAAAATAAGCATCATCTGGGATTTCCATTCCTGCACCCGTACCTTTCACTCTTGCTTCGACCAACACTAATCCTTGTGGGGTGACGTTATAGTCTTCCTCCCAGCGAATTTTTTCTATGCTATGGTTCCATGCCAAGGTGAAGTTGTCTGTGGGCACTTGGGCCCACAGTGTGCCCGCTAGGCCTAAACACAGGCCTAGCATCTGTTTACCTTCAAAGACTGATTAACGACCAATAATCTCAAAAGCTTATCCTTGCTCTGCGAGACGTTTGAGTTTGCGTGCTCGCCAGCTGTGTTGCACGATAAATAGCAGCGCGAGCCCAAAGCCAATTTCATCACTCAACGGCGTAGCAAGAATTAAGCTCGCACCCGCAAGGAAGCCGATAACGCGTTCCCACCAGTAGAGTTTTTGTAATAGATATCCGGTAAAGATGACGCCCCAAATACCAATACCCACAGTCGCTTTTAGCAAGACAAACCCTGTAGCTAACCAGCTATCACCTTGAAGCATCAAAGCGGGATCGTAAACCGCCATAAAGGGGATCACAAAACCTGCAATGGCGATACGGATTGCCCAAAGGCTGATCTTAAGACCAGATTCCTTCGCGATTGGCGCTGCGGCAAAACAGGCTAAGGCAACGGGAGGCGTGAGATCGGCCATGATGCCGAAATAAAATACAAACATATGCGACACAATCAGTGGCACACCGAGGTCGAGTAATGCGGGAGCGGCAATCGAGCTAGTAATAATGTAGTTAGGGATTGTGGGGATCCCCATGCCGAGTACTAGGCAAGTGACCATAGTTAACACGAGTGATAAGAACAAGTTATCTTGGCCAACGGCAAGAATATAGCTCGCGAAGGTTGAGGCAATTCCTGTTAGTGACACTATGCCGATAATCACACCGACTAAAGCGCAGGCGATACCCACAGGCACGGCATGACGGGCGCCTTCTACCAGTGCATGCAAGCAGATGGTGAGAGTATCTCTGCCACCTTTAATAAACCAACAAATGGCGACTAATAAGGCGATAACCCCAAATACTACCCCGATCCCGAGTTGGAAGAAGCCAGCGCATAGGATGCCAAGGGCAATCCAAAAGGCAATGCGCATTGCCATTGAGGAAAGCCGCAGTACTATGGCTGAGCCTAAAATTACTATCGATGTGAGGGCGAGTCCTACCATGCCTGAGAACAGCGGCGTTCTACCCGAAAACAGCAAGTAGACTAAAATAAACAAGGGGATAAGGAGATACCAACGCTCTTTAATTGCCGCCCATGGATTAGGGCACTGATCTTTAGGCAGACCACAGAGATTGGCGCGTTTGGCTTCTAAATGAACCATCCAAAATACGGAGCAGAAATAAAGTAGCGCAGGGATCAATGCCGCTTTGGCTATCTCGATAAAGGGGACGTTAATGGTTTCGGCCATGATAAAGGCCACCGCGCCCATGATCGGCGGCATGATTTGGCTGCCCATACTCGATGTTGCCTCTACCCCGCCGGCGAAGGCTGGGCGATAACCGAATCGTTTCATGAGTGGAATGGTAAATTGGCCCGTTGTGACCACGTTGGCAACACCTGATCCTGTAATCGTCCCCATCAATGCCGATGATACTACCGCAACTTTTGCTGGACCGCCGAGCTTGTGGCCAAATAATCCCATGGCAAAGTCGGTAAATAAACGGATCATTCCGGCTTGTTCTAAAAAGGAGCCGAAGAGAATAAACAGGAATATATACGTCGCCGACACATAGGTTGGTGTGCCGTATAACCCTTCGGTACCGAAGGCTAATTGATTGATGATCTGATCGAATCCATAGCCGCGGTGCATTAAGTCACCGGGTAAATATTGGCCAAATAAGCCATACATCAAAAAGATGCTACAGATGATAGGTAGTGCCCAGCCCATGACTCGGCGCGCTGCTTCAAACACTAATACGATCAAAGTGATACCTATCACTATATCCGCATCGGTCAGATCGCCTGAACGTTGAATTAAGTCGGCTTCGAAATACCACTGATAAGCCGCTGTGGCCATACCAGCTAGACCGAGTAGCCAAGCGAGTGGCTGCCAAGGCTGAGATTTTCCTCTAGCGGGATAACTTAAAAAAACCACTAACAGTAAAAAGCCCACATGGGTGGCACGCAGTACTTGAGTCGAGACGGGATGAAAAGCGGCAGTGATGATTTGAAAAATAGAAAAAATTAAGGCTGTATAAAATAGAGCCTTGGGCCAATCGCCAGTATTTGCGCTGAGACCTTGTTGGGGATCACTCATATTATGCCTCACAGCATTAGACTACAGAGATGATATAAACGAGATGCCGTTATTCAACGGCATCTCAATTGCTTAGTTTGGAATAGGATGCACAGATATCAGTAAAACTTAGAGTGCACCAACTTCTTTGTAATAACGTTCTGCACCTGGGTGCAGTGGTATTGGCAGATTTTTCGTCGCTTTATCTACGCTGATGGTCTTCGCGGCGGAGTGCGCGTTACCGAGTCGGTCTAAGTGCTCGAACATGAGTTTTGTCATCTGATAGGCTAAATCATCCGATACACCGCTTTGAGTCACCAGTAAATTTTGAATGGCGACGGTAGAAACGTCGGTGGTTTGGCCTTCATAGGTCGATGCTGGGATCACGCCATGTTGATAGGCGGGATTGTTAATCTTAGCGATCACATCTTCTGGAATTTCAACAAAGTTGATTGCCATAGTCGCAGCTAAGTCACGGATAGCAGCCATGCCGAGACCGGAAGATTGTAAAGTGGCGTCTAATTGACGATTTTTGATTAGCTCAACGGATTCGGCATAGGGTAAAAACTCGACTTTCCCCATGTCTTCGTAGCTTAAACCCGCAGCCTTGAAAATCGATCTGGCATTGAGTTCTGTCCCTGATTTAGGGGCACCCACTGAGATGCGTTTTCCCTTTAAATCGGCCAAGGTTTTAATACCAGACTCTTTATTGGCGACGATTTGAATGTAGTTAGGATAAGCCGAGGCAAGTACTCGGATTTTATCCAGCGGCGTTTTAAAGCCTGCATCAATATCACCTTGATATGCTGCTGCGACTGAATCACCTAAAGCGAACGCTAATTCACCACGACCCGCTTGCAATAAATTGAGGTTTTCTACTGAGGCTTTAGTTGCTTGAACTGAGGTTTTAGAACCTTCGATTCCTGTGCCGTAGAGTTGCGACAGCGCAACGCCAATAGGGTAATACACACCACTGGTGCCGCCTGTGAGAATGTTGATAAAGGCGGGGGCAGCAGCCATAGCGGCAGCACTGAGTGTGAGAGTCACTGCTGCGCCGACGGCGACAAAACGTTTTTTGATTTTCATTATGAAATATCCTTATTTTTTATAGTGTTATGTAGGGTCTTTCGAGCGGTAAATACCGTAATCAGCTCAATATAACTACATAAAACCTGGAAAAGGTCAATTAGGCTATAGTCGATAGCTGCTACTTTTGTATCACAAAACTGAGATCTGAGACTGTTTTGAGCAAGGTTGTATTGTGAGGTAAAACTTGGTTGGTTCAATGAAGCGGGCAATAAAAAGGGCTAACCTAAGTTAACCCTATTTGTGTTATTAGAGGACAAACCTCCTAATAACAAGACACTATTTAGTGTTATCTAAGAAACCTTTAGTTGCGTTTTTCGCATGTTTTGCTGCTCTTTTCTCTTTAGGAGACATCAGCGGTTGTTTCTTCGATTCTTTACGGTTTTTTTGCTCTTTACTCATATAAAACTCCATGTACTCTTTGGTTATTCATCAGGCTAATCATGTAAGCCGTACTTAATTGAACCTATTCCATGACGTCCTGATTGAAGCGAAATTTTTATCTCGAATTACAACATTTTAAATTACAAATATCTAAAATCATTGATAATTATCTGTGAATTTATTTGCCTCAATGAGCGATTACAGCAAAATAATCTTATCACCGAATTCCGTACCATGATCCATCTATCACTTAGAATAATTAATGCTAATGCTAGCGTTAACCTGTATAAGAAATATGCGAACAAGGACACAGTACCTCTATTTTCGTCATTGTTTGTGGTTTTAGTGGGCCCTAATTGGAGGCTTAACTAAGTACCATATGCCTAACGTCGGCTCGATTTACCTAACATGCCACCTAATATACCGCGCAAAATTTGTTTACCTAATTGGCTGCCAACCGTGCGTGCCGCTTGTTTTGACAAGGTTTCCGCTAACCCTTGGCGGCGCTTATTACCAAAAATAAGTTCACTGAACCAACCTTGCTCCTCAGCTTTTTGACCCGATTGAACATCACTTGCTGTGGATGTGGTGTCGCTGGTGGCGTTACCAACTCGTCTTTGGTTAAGGCGTTCATAGGCCGATTCGCGGTTGATTAACTGATCGTATTTACCTCCAATCGGGCTTTGGGCACGGACTTGTTGTAACTCTTCACTTGTGGCGGGTCCCATGCGGCAACGTGGCGGTGCGATGAGCGCGCACTCGACCATAGTTGGCACGCCTTTGTCGGCTAACATAGACACTAAGGCTTCACCTACAGCGAGCTGGGATATGACGTCGCTAACAACCAGTTTGGGGTTAGGCACAAAGGTTTCTGCGGCGGTTTTGACCGCCTTTTGATCCCTTGGCGTGTAAGCTAGCAGGGCATGTTGAATACGATTGCCTAATTGTCCGAGAATTTCGTTTGGGACATCATCAGGAAATTGCGAGCAAAAATAAACGCCTACGCCTTTTGAGCGAATTAGGCGCATGATCTGTTCGACGCGTTTTAATAGACTCGGTGGGCAACCCTCAAAGAGTAAATGCGCCTCATCGATAAAAAACACTAACTTAGGTTTTTCGGGATCGCCGACTTCGGGCAGATTCTCAAATAATTCTGAGAGTAGCCAGAGTAAAAAACTTGAATATAA
Source organism: Shewanella sp. SM23 (assembly GCF_025654295.1). Classification (NCBI taxonomy): domain Bacteria; kingdom Pseudomonadati; phylum Pseudomonadota; class Gammaproteobacteria; order Alteromonadales; family Shewanellaceae; genus Shewanella; species Shewanella sp. SM23. The sequence goes on along the minus strand of NZ_JAKKRM010000028.1, from coordinate 4,951 downwards.
ACGGGGTGTTAAAATCAGTTTGTTTGCTGCTAATAAATTGATAATGCCGCGTCCTTGCAAATTAGTGCGCATTAAATCTTCAAGCTGTAACGCGGGTTCACCAAAAAAGTCTTTGCCACCATCGCGCTCTAATCCTAGTACCGAGCGTTGAATCGCTGCGAGGGATTGGGCGCTGATTAAACCATATTTGGCGGAGATTTCTTTGCGTTCCTCGGCAACTAAGGCCAGCATGGCCCGCAGATCATCTAAGTCGAGCAGTAATAACCCTTGGTCGTCCGCTAGTTGAAAGACTATGTCTAAAATACCGCTCTGGGTGTCATTCAATTCTAAAATTCGGCCGAGTAAGGTTGGGCCCATTTCGCTGATGGTGGTACGCAGCGGGTGGCCTTGAACGCCCGCTAAATCCCATAACACTACAGGATTGGCTTCGTTGTGATAATCCTCAATGCCAATTTGAGTTGCCCTTTGTAATAGCTTTTCACTTGGAGTGCCGGCCATAGCTAGACCCGAGATATCGCCTTTAACGTCTGTGATAAAAACTGGCACGCCTTGGCGTGAAAAACCTTCGGCAATACTCATCAGCGACACGGTTTTGCCTGTCCCTGTGGCACCGGCAATTAACCCATGGCGATTGGCATACTTAAGATTTAAGTGAACCTGTTGTTCACCTTTTCCTATTAATAGCGTATTCAAAGGCATTCCTTAATGTTAACGGTAGGGCTTATATTGGAATCGTTGCAGCATCCTTATTTTAGCCACTGTGTATTTAATCCACTTTAGTGTCGTCGTTCATGCGTATAAAAATTCATCATTGAGTGTTGGCCTTAGCGTAATTTATGTCAACATGGGGCCTGAATAAGCTTGATATCACTTAGCAAAAATGTGTGATTGGCAATATGGGCGTTACCTATGAATGAGGTGTGTTATTTGGGTCATTCACTGAGGCGTGCTTGATGGTGAAATTCCCTTTGATTATGCTGCTCTTGTTCTTTACTGTGCTGACATCTGCCTGCACCGAATGAGTCTGTGGTGCAAGAACCTGTGTTGAATCTTATGAGCCTATGCGAGATAAACAGCGCTGTGTTGCTGAGGTGGATAAAAACCTTTATTTGTATGAAAAACTAAAAGCAGTCGAAGAAAAGCAACGGCTGAAAATGGCCAAAGAACAAGCCACTCAAAAATCGTTAATGTAGAAAGGATATCTATGAAAGGTGCGGGCGGAACACAGGGCGGGACGGGACAATTTTTTATGGGTCTTGCCATGATGTGTGGCGGATTTTATTTATTGTTCAATGCAATACAGGTGAGCTCTAGTTTTGGACTGGGCTATGGCTTATATCGAGTGAATGCCTTTGGGCAAGGCATGTCGATTACCACAGGCATGGTGATGCTGCCGTTTATTATCGGCATTGTGATGGTGTTTTTTGACGCTAAGAGTAAGTTAGCTTGGCTGTTGAGTCTAGGTTCGCTTACGGCCTTGGTTGTGGGGGTTATCAGCTCGATTCAATTCCACTTTAAATCTATGTCGGCCTTTGAACTTATCGTGATCCTCGTTTTGGCCTTTGGTGGTTTAGGGTTGTTTTTACGCTCACTGAAAGACGCGCCAACAAGCGATACACAAGCGAAATAACCACTAGACTCTTAATCACTAGGCTTTTAACCACTAGTCGCTAGAGTGCAAATACGAAATCAGAGCTGTGCATCTAAGCGGCTCAAATAGCGATTTAACGAACGGTTTAACGAGAGTTTTTAACTACTGAGTGAAGGAATGCGATGCGCTGGCGTGACACTGACAGAAGCTCCAATATCGAAGACAGACGCGGCCAGCAAATGGCATCTGCGGGTGTGCCGAGTGCCTTGTTACTCAGGTTCTTGCCCTTTTTGCTGAGAACTAAACTTGGCCGCGTGGTGTTGCTCATCGGCGGCATTTATATTGCTTTTCAGTATTTTACCGGTGGTCTGTCACTCGACCCGAGCGCTCAATCTCATCTTAGCCAATCTCAATCTAGTTCAACAACAGCGGTACAGGATGAAAATGCCCAGTTTGTGGCGGCCATTTTAGGCACCACAGAAACCGTTTGGGGTCAGTTGCTCAAAGGGCAATATCGAGAGCCTAAGTTAGTGCTTTATCGCAATATGACCTCCACTGGCTGCGGTATGGGACAGGCGCAGTCTGGGCCTTTTTATTGTCCGGCCGATAGCAAAGTATATATCGATCTTAGCTTTCTTGATGAGCTTAAAACCTTAGGCGCGCCCGGTGATTTTGCCTTTGCTTACGTGATTGCTCACGAGGTGGGCCACCATGTGCAAAATCTACTGGGCACTAGCACTAAGGTGCGCCAAGCCCAGCAATCTGGCAGTAAAGTGCAGGCGAATCAATTGAGTGTCGCACTTGAATTGCAGGCTGATTGCTACGCAGGGATTTGGGGGCATTATGTCAATCAACAACTTAACTTACTTGAAGCGGGCGATTTAGCGGAAGGTATTGCCGCTGCCAGTGCTGTGGGTGACGATCGTCTGCAAAAGATGGCGGGTCGCGCCGTACAGCCCGATGCTTTTACCCACGGCAGTTCGGCGCAGCGGGTGAAATGATTTAAGACAGGGTTTGATTCGGGTAATCTCGCCAGTTGTAATACCTTTGCGGCGAAGTGATTTTGTTTGATATCTCAAATACGTACCGAACAGAAATGCAAGGATAACTGAGTGGCCTTTAACGATACCTTTAGATTGAGCAGCCACGCGGTTATCACTAATGCGAAGGGACAAGTGCTGTTGCTTAAGGCCAATTATGGTAATTTTGCTTGGGGTTTGCCCGGTGGCGCACTTGAGCCCGGTGAAACGATTCACGAGGCCTTGGTGCGCGAATGCCAAGAGGAATTAGGCTTAAGTGTGCAGGTTAACTATTTGAGCGGCGTGTATTATCACAGCGCCTATCAATCCCAAGCCTTTATTTTTCGTTGTGAACTGCTATTGCCTGATGGGCCTGATGTGGCAAAAAATGTGGCAGAAGGTGAGCCATTGCCGATCCAATTAAGCCACGAACATTCAGAGTTTGCCTTCCACGATATCGACACCCTTAGCGCAGTTCAGCAGCAAAGAATTAAAGATTGCCTCAATTTCAACGGGGTTGTCATGAGCGCAAAGTTTTAATGCTTTACTGGCAAACCGCCGGCCGTTAATCGGCTTGGGTTTGCGCGAGCAAGGTTTCTAAGCAATGTTCCTTGATCCCGTAATAGGCTTTGATGTCAGCAATTTGCGCGAGGATTGCGGCGCTGTCTTTCTGATTATTTTGTGGCTTTTTAACGGCCAAAATCATCTTATTTTTATTGGTATGTTCTAGGCTGATAAATTCAAACACCTTAGTCGCATAACCGTTGGCTTCCAAAAATAGCGCACGTAATGAATCCGTCACCATTTCAGCCTGTTGGCCCATGTGCACCCCATATTGCAGCATAGGTTTAAACAATTCTGGGCTGTGCATCTGCGGTCGAATTTGTTTATGGCAGCAAGGCGAACACATGATGATGTCGGCATTGGCGCGAATACCATAATGAATCGCATAGTCAGTGGCGATATCGCAGGCGTGCAGGGCGATCATCACATCGGTTTGCTTAGGCGCATGGGTTCTCACATCGCCGCAGACAAACGACAATCCTTGATGATCCAGCGTTGCCGCGGTTTCATTACATAAATCGGCCAAGGCTTGGCGTAATTCCACCCCAGTCACCTGCGCATCATTGTGAAGGCTGTGGCGCAGGTAGTCATGGATTGCAAAGGTGAGATAACCTTTACCTGAACCAAAATCGACCACATTGATCGGTTGGTCATTCTTGTGGGGTGAGGCTTCGAGCGCTTGGCTGAAAACCTCAATAAACTTATTGATTTGCTTCCATTTGCGCGACATCGCAGGGATAAGATTATGTTGGCTATCCGTCACCCCTAGCTTGGTCAGGAAGGGACGTTCGATATCCACAAAACGCTTTTTCTCACGGTCATGTTCTAACGGCGCCGCGACGGCTTGTTTAACGTTATGTGTGCTGATTTGGACTTTGCCTTTTTTGCTGATCTCAAGCTGAACTTCTGCCTCTGCCGTAGCTAAGTGCGCGCTCTTAAAATCGCTACCGAGTAACTGTTTTATGCTGGCTAAGCCTTCGTCATAACTTAGGTTTTTAGTGATGTGATTCGTCTGGTGTTGGTACACAAACGACAGCACAGGTTCATTCTGCAAACTGATCGGCCGAATCGTAATGCGCTGCAGGCTTTTATCTGCCCCTCGGTACTTACTCAACAATAGTTTGATCAGACTATTCTTCGCCAAGCTGTCAGCCAAAAGCTGGTAAAAATCATCAAAAGAATTAAGCGCTGAATGGGACATTATTGTTTCCGAAAAAGTAACCAAGAAAAACAGGGTGAGTATTCTAACCGCGATCCGCCGCTACCTAAAGTTATTCTCACCGAGAAGGGGGTTTGGGGCAGAGCTCCGCTGCTGATCTATCTGTTGAAATTCGTAATCTCGTGTAGGTTTTTGGCAAGCGGGATTTTGTCCCAACTCTTGTTTGAATTATTTAATCAAAGTCAAAGTCAACGTCAACGTCGTGGGACTTCACCCCACACCCGACCAAGGAGGACTGCTCGTCCTATCCTCCTTGGATGCTCCATGACGCCCCCAACGGAGTTGAAAGCCCCTTGTGCTCATTGCCAAATTTGCTATCGCTTCCGAAGGATGCGTCCCTGCACCTGCGAAAGCTAGCTCGCCATATATGGACCCATCCGGTTTGCAAGACATTCGATAGCGATTATGAGAAGAGTTCATTGCACCCATATATTCGGCCTGTTATTGAGGTATGCCTCTGGCCCTGATGGATATCTGCTTCTACTGTCCTTATCATCCTTGCGGCTTCATTATGAGCCTATGGCGAGCTAAGGTTTTCAGTAGATCAGTCTGACTACT
>NZ_JAKKRM010000027.1:0-35437 GCF_025654295.1 Shewanella sp. SM23 | reverse complement strand
CATCGGCAATTTACGCCGTCTTAACGTCGCAACGCCCTGAGAGTCTAGGCAAGATTGAATTAACTCAGGTTCTAACACATCTGCTAAGCAGGTGAATTCGGTTAGGCGGGTAATATGAGTACGGGCGAGTGCTTCTGAGAGTTGCATAAAAAAATCCGATGACATGAGGTCATCGGATTTTGATCTTTTCAGCGAGATCGTCAAGCGATCTGTCTTAACTGATCGGCATTACTCTATTGAGGGCTTTTTGCTGTCTGTGTGCTCGGTTAATTCGCTTGAGTCATCACTCGTTGCCGATAAGCTAACAGGCTGAAAATTCCGAAGATAAACACTTGTAGATAATCTTGTTGCGTTAATGGTAGCAAGGTCTTAAACAGCATGTGGAAAATCGCGACTTGGAAGCAATGCATCATGCAGGTAATGGCAAACAGGATATTTAAAGTAATCGCCACATTGCCTTCAAAGGGGATGACTAAGTTGTAGGCCATCATCAACCATGCAATCAGAGTGATGGCTTTACCTAAGTTAATTAATAAGGGCATGGTTTTCATCTTCGATGAGCTCAACAGTGGTTTCTGAGTGATATTGATATAAACGGTAGCTCACTTGCCCTGCATTCTTTTCTTTTAAGGCGTGCCAGCGAGAAGGGATAGCAAGTTGCGGCAATTCAGACTCGATTTCGACATAAATCAGCGCACCATCATTGAGCCAACCTTGAGTATCGAGCAGTTGAATCGTCTTTTCTGCCAATCCCTTACGAAAGGGTGGATCGATAAACACCACATCGAAACCTTGCTCGCAGCCCCTTTGCAGTACCACTAACGTATCAGCATTGAGCACTTCGGCCTTATCGCATTTAAGGGTTTGCAGATTTTCTTTTAATTGCAGGGCTGCGCCGCGTTGCAACTCGATAATTTTGGCGAAACTGGCATAGCGGGACAAGGCTTCGAGAGCTAAAGCGCCGCTACCGCCAAAACAGTCGAGTACACGTGCATTGACTAAATCATTCGCCAGCCAGTTAAAGAGTGTTTCGCGAACCCTGTCTGTCGTTGGGCGTAAACCTTCGAGATCTTGGATAGGTAGACGACGCGAGCGCCATTGGCCTGCGATGATCCGCACTTGTCCACTGCCGGGTTTATTTTTGGCTGTTTGACCCTTGGTCACATTATTTTTGACCGTTCGATGATTAACCAAAGTGCCCCCGTGATTTTGCCTGAAGAAAGAAAGTGGTAGACTGTGCCACCTTAATAAAGGCCGCTATTTTATATCAAAGTCTCACTAAAAGGTGAGAAGGCTAACTGAGCTTAGCTAATTGCCGACTTTTTGGGCGTAATTGCCGAGGCAATCTGGTATAACATCAGGGTCTTATTCAAAATTCAATACTGAAGTAGAGCGCTGGAATCACACATGGCAAAGAAAGGTTTTTTCTCTTGGTTTCGTAAAGATAAGTCACAAGATGAGGTCGTCGCTGAAACGCCAGTTGTTACTCCAACACAAGATACTGATGCAGCACAGCGTTTAGCGCAGGAACAAGTAGAGGCACAAGGAGTCATCGAGGCCGAAGCTCATGCTGAAAAACAGGCTGCAGAACAGTTAGCGGCCGAACAAACACATGCAAAAGCCGAAGCCGAGCAATTCGCCCTTGAGCATGCCCGAATCGAATCGTTGCATTTTGCTAATCAGCAAGCTGAAGCGACACGTTTGGCTGCTGAACAACTTAGTGCACAAAAGCATGCTGCAGAGAAGTTAGCCGAAGCACAGTTAGAAGCAGAACAACGCATCGCAGAACAATTGGCAGTACAGCAGTTAGCGGTTGAGCAAGCCGCCGCAGAGCAATTAGCTCAAGCAGAGGCGGTGCGTGTAGTTGCCGCTCAGCTAGAAGCAGAATTACTCGCAGCGGAACAAGCTGAACTTGCCCGTTTGGCCGCCGAACAGCATGCTGCTGAAGCCTTAACGGCAGAACAACTCGCTGGCGAAGCACTGGCACGTGAGCAAGCAGAGGCTTTAGTTCAGCAACAAGCTGAAACTGAGCAAGCTGTTATAGCCGTTGCTGAATTGCAACCTGAGCCTCAGGCGAGACCCGTTAAGGAAGGGCTCTTTGCTCGCCTGAAACGTGGCTTAATGCGTACCAGCGAGAATATTGGCAGTGGTTTTATCGGCCTATTTCGCGGCAAGAAAATCGATGATGATCTGTTTGAAGAACTCGAAGAGCAATTATTAATCGCTGACGTTGGTGTCGAAACCACTACGCGATTAATCAAGAATTTGACAGAGCATGCCTCACGTAAGCAGCTTAAAGATGCCGAAGCTTTATATGAATTGCTGCGGGATGAGTTGCAAAAAACACTGGATCCAGTCGCTATCCCGTTAGTACCAGACAATGCTAATGGCCCATTTGTTATCTTAATGGTTGGCGTTAATGGCGTGGGTAAAACTACCACTATTGGTAAATTGGCCAAACAATATCAGAGCCAAGGTAAGTCAGTGATGTTAGCCGCGGGCGATACCTTCCGTGCTGCAGCGGTTGAGCAGCTACAGGTTTGGGGTCAACGTAATGATATTACCGTGATTGCCCAGCATACTGGTGCCGATAGTGCCTCTGTGTTGTTCGATGCTTTGCAAGCGGCCAAGGCGCGTAAAGTGGATGTATTGATTGCCGACACTGCTGGTCGTTTACAGAACAAAGCGCACTTGATGGAAGAATTGAAGAAAGTCGTGCGAGTGATGAAGAAACTCGACCCAGATACGCCACATGAGGTCATGCTGACATTAGATGCGAGCACAGGGCAAAACGCGATTAGCCAAGCACAATTATTCCAGGAAGCCGTAGGTGTAACGGGTATTACCATCAGCAAGTTAGATGGAACGGCTAAGGGCGGCGTGGTATTTGCGATTGCTGATAAGTTTAATATTCCGATCCGTTACATAGGTGTGGGTGAGCAAATTGATGATTTGCGTACCTTCAATTCGAAAGAATTTATCGATGCCTTGTTCACTCAAGAAAAAGCGGATAGCTAATTTATGATTGATTTTCAGCAGGTCAGTAAGATTTATCCTGGCGGCCAAATGGCGCTGGAGGATGTGAATTTTCATCTACAGCAAGGTGAAATGGCATTTTTAACCGGCCACTCGGGGGCGGGTAAAAGTACGCTGTTGAAATTAATCACGGTAATCGAGCGGGCAACAACGGGGCGCGTCGCGATTAACGGTCACGATATCGCCAAAGTCAGCCCTAAACATGTGCCTTATTTACGCCGCAATATCGGGATGATTTTCCAAAACCATCACCTATTGATGGACCGAAGTGTGTTCGACAATGTGGCTTTACCACTGGTGATTGAGGGATTCTCCCATGGCGAAATCCGTAAGCGTGTTGCGGGTGCCCTCGACATGGTGGGTTTATATGGCAAGGAGCGGCATAACCCGATTATGTTGTCCGGCGGTGAGCAGCAACGTGTTGGCATTGCCCGTGCTATTGTGAATAAACCGCCTTTACTGCTCGCCGATGAGCCTACGGGTAACTTAGATCCTAAATTATCTATGGATATTTTGCGTCTGTTTGAAACCTTTAATGATGCGGGAACCAGCGTATTAATCGCCACCCATGATTTAGGTCTTATCGCACGAATGAAATATCGCACTTTTACCCTCAAACAGGGCCGTATGTTAGGTGCACAAGAGTTGCATCCTAATGTGCACACTCGCAGTGCACCGACGAATAGAGGTGAAGGGCAATGAGCGATAGCGCAAAATTAACTCGCAGCAAGCTGCCTCTGTCTGGTCGGATTGTGATGTTTTTTATTCGCCATGCGCAGCAAGCAATGGCGAGCATGGGAGAGCTCTGGCGCAACCCAACATCCTCTGTGATGACCATGGCTGTCTTAGGGGTGAGCCTAAGTTTGCCTGCAGCATTGCAAGTGTTAGTTAAAAATGCCGAGACCATTACCAGTTCCTGGAACAGCGCGGCAGAGATCTCCTTGTTTATCGACGATAATCGTAGTGAACAAACGATTCAGAGCCTGCTGACGCGCATTCGGACATATCCCGAAGTGGATAAAGTGCAATACATAGATAAAAATCAAGCGCTAGAAGAATTCCAACGCTTATCTGGGTTTGGTGAGGCCTTGGCCTATTTAGATAAAAATCCTTTGCCCGCGGTCATTACCGTTACGCCTACGCCGCGTTACTCAACACCAGTGGGCGCCCGTGAACTCTTAACTAAACTAGAGCGCGAGCCTGAGATTAGCTTTGGCCGTTTAGATATCGAATGGTTAGAACGGTTACAGGCGGTAGTGCGTCTACTCGAACGTACTGTGATGGCGATTGCCGCGTTACTCGTGCTGGCCGTGGTCTTAGTGATAGGTAATACGATTCGCTTAGCGATTATGAATCGGCGCAGCGAAATTGAAGTGATGAAGCTAGTCGGAGCAACTGAAGCCTTTATCCAGCGCCCATTTCTCTACACTGGGATTTGGTACGGAGTCATTGGCGGCATATTGGCTTGGCTTATCATCAACTTATTAGTGTGGTATCTCGATTCTGCCCTTGCCGAACTTTTAGGTTTGTATGGCAGTCAGCTCGAGATGAAATCACTCACTTTTATTGAACTGCTGCAATTGGTTGGACTTGCCTCATTTTTAGGTTGGTTAGGTTCGTATTTGTCTGTACGCCAGCATTTACGGTCGATTGAACCTTCATAATAATCAGTCGATTAAACTAAAAAAAGTGACGAAAAAAATGCTGAGTAATGAACTTTTGTTCACTTGCAATGTCTACTTCAGCGAGGTAAAAAGGGTATCTGCAAACGAGCTGAGGTTGACATACTCTGTCAATTAGCCGATAGTTCGTGAGCTTATTCTTAGGGTATTTTGTTGTTGAACCTAAGAATGCGCTCGTTAAGTAGTCTGATAAATGTAGGAGAGCGAATGACCTTTCAAACGCAATCAATGGCACTGACAGTCCCACAGGGCGCCAGTAGTCTAGAAGCTTATATCCATTCAGTGACTAGCATCAGCATGCTGGACGCTGAGGCTGAGTATGAGTTAGCCAAGCGTTTACAGGAAACTGGTGATCTACAAGCTGCGAAGCAACTGATTATGTCGCACTTACGTTTTGTTGTGCACGTTGCAAAGGGCTATTCAGGCTATGGTTTGCCACAGGCAGACCTGATCCAAGAAGGCAACATAGGCTTGATGAAAGCGGTTAAACGCTTCGATCCCGATGTTGGCGTGCGTCTAGTGTCTTTTGCTGTGCACTGGATCAAAGCTGAAATTCATGAATATGTGCTGAAAAACTGGCGCATTGTTAAAGTCGCGACCACTAAAGCACAACGTAAGTTGTTCTTTAATATCCGTAAAGCGAAAAAACGCTTAGGTTGGTTCAGCGATGCAGAAGTCACTATGGTGGCTGAAAATTTAGGTGTGTCTAAGGCCGATGTGACCGAAATGGAATCACGTATGGCAGCGCAAGATCCGGCATTTGATTTAACCAATGATCAAGACGAGGAGCATGATTTTGCCCCTGTTCATTATTTGGAAGATCATTCATCGGATTTAGCGGAAAATATTGAAAACGACAACTGGGAATCGAATGCTCAAGGTCGTTTATTATCGGCCATCAAAACCTTAGATGAACGTAGCCAGCATATTCTGCGCGCCCGTTGGTTAGATGACGATAAAACCACACTGCAAGAACTTGCAGAGACTTATCAAGTGTCGGCCGAACGTATTCGCCAACTTGAGAAAAATGCCATGAACAAGCTAAAAGCTTGTATGGAAGCCTAAGTCACATCACGTGTAAAATGATTGTAACTTAACCATAAAAAAACCTGCTGCGGCAGGTTTTTTTATGGGTGAAATTTGGCTTGATGACGTTGATGATAAATCAGTGTTTAACAAGATTAGCTATCAAGGCTTTTCTATTTACTTTCAGCCCTGCCTGCTCATGATTTTCTGGCCATACATAATACTGTCTTGGGCGTTTGAAGCGGGCGATTTTGTCGGCGAGGAACAATTCGAGTTCACTTGCAATCGACTCTGGGTGGTGGGTTAAACTGCCGCGAATGATGGCGGCGGGGAGACTGCCAAATTGTGCATCGGGGATGGCGAAAACGATAGCATCATCTATTTGTGGGTGCTGTTTAAGCGCGGCTTCGATTTCTTCTGGCTGGATGTTTTCGCCGCCGCAGATAAACATATTATCGACGCGGCCAAGAATGTGCAGATTACCATTTTCGTCCCATTCGCCCTTGTCCTTGGTGTAAAACCAGCCGTCTTGTTCAACGCACTTTTGTATTCCATCCGCGGTGAGATAGCCCATAAACAGGCATTCGCCGCGCACCAAAATTACACCGTCTTCGATTTTGAGCTCACGTTTGGGGAGTAGTTTGCCACTGCTACCGTCGCTTAAAGCGTGACCTGTGGTGATCTGCGAGCCCATTTCCGTCATGCCGTAACTGGTGTAACTGGCGATATTGCGTTGCTTAAGTTGTTGGAGTAAGTCGATTGAGACTGCGCCGCCACCCAGCAATAGGGCTTTGATACTTTTAAGTTTACTACTTGTATCGGCTAATAACTTACTCAGTTGTGCAGGCACCAAAGAGAGGTGGGTCAGCTTATCTTGGTCAATTTGCTGACTAAGACTTAGCGCTTGATCTGGTATGACAATACTGACACCGACTAAGGCACAGCGGTTTAATATCGCAAGACCGCCAATATGGAATAAGGGCAAGGAGAGTAGCCAGGCATCACCTTGTTCGAGTGGGATTAAGCTGCGGGCACCTTTGGCATTGGCAATATGATTCGCTAAGCAATGCACCGCCGCTTTGGGAAAGCCACTAGAGCCCGAAGTTAAAATCACATTAGCTGGACGAGTAAAGTCGACAGGCAGGGCTAAGTCACTGCTAATGCGATTGAAATTTAAGCGCAAGTGATGACAATTCTGTAGTTCGCAAACCTCATTACTCCAAACATAGCGGATCTGATGTTCATTAATTAAGTCTTGGATCTGCGCGAGGGGAAAACGTGGCGAGATAGGAAAAAAGATTACTCCTATATCGATGCAGGCCCAATAGAGACAAATGATCTCGAGATTATTGCTAGCAATACAGGCGAGCGGTTCACCGTTTGAGATCCCCGCAGCGCTTAGCTGCTGAGCCAGTGCGATAACGCGCTGGCTAAGCTCTGAGTAACTAATGTCTTCCCCCGCCAACTTGATGGCTGTCTGCTGTGGAAACGCAAGCGCAGCTTGGTGCACGGGTGACAGCGCAAGCGGTTTTGATAGGCTGGCATTAGACAAACTCGTTTCCCTCACTTGTAGCTGTATCATCATTTTGTTGCATTGAATCAATGGCGTGCAGTGCAATGGGCTCAAGTTGCGCGAGTGTGAGGCAGTATTTTTTGCCCGATGACACGACTAAATCTTGGCTAAAGGCGCTGAGGGTATCGAGCCCAGGGATTTCATCCGGAGTGAGAATCGCGGCTAAATGGGCCAGAGCATTAATGCCTAAACTGCTCTCTAGACTCGAACTGATAATGCAACGTACGCCATAGCTTTGCGCCGTATCGATTAAATTAGCTAGCTTTTCGATACTGCCGAGCAGCATAGGTTTGATGACAAGCGCAGTCAGACCATTTTGCATTACAAACTGGTATTCTGGATCGTTGAGCGATTCATCGAGGGCGTAGGGTATACCAATTGCTTGATAAAATTCATGATTATCATGAGGATTCAGGCAAGGTTCCTCAATGTACTCTATGGTATCTAGGGGTAAGCAAGCGGCAAATTCGATTGCTTGCTCAAGTGTAAACCCTCGGTTCGCGTCCAAACGCAATTTGAGATCGGGGCGGGTACGTAAAATGCCATAAATCAGGCTTAGTTCATCTTCGATTGAAGTTTGCGCGACTTTGACTTTAACCGAACGAACACTCCTGCCAAGGGCGGCAATTTTGCTATCGAGCAAGTCTTTGCTCGCATCCGTTGGATGATAAATCAGAGGGACTGTGGCCGTTTGTGGACGAATGGCATCGAGTTTGCCCATTAACTTGGCATGTAACAGACTTAAACCAAAGGCCAAAGAAGGATAATGACTTTGCTCGGCGCATTCCAGCAATGTATCAATATGCTGACCGCAGAGTTGGGGTAATAATCCAGTCAAAGCCGTTTGCACTTGAGTGAGTGTTTCACGGCTGAACCCCATCAAAGCTTGTTCATCGACATCTATGCCAGATAGTGGGGCAATTTCAACTTCGACTTGTCTATGCTCGCCACCAGCATTAGCGCTAGCACTTACACTGGCTTGTAGTACTAATCCCGCTCTGTGATCGATACGTTGCTTACCGACGGGCAATAATACGTCGAGCGGTAGTCGATATTGATACAGGTTAAGCGAAGTTAATATCATATATTTCCTACATTTTAATTCTGTCATTACCCTAGCAACTTCACTATTTTTGAGGTTAATGCCTCGGGAGCGGCTTGGTGTATGTTGTGGCCGGCGCCGTGAATACTATGGACGAGGATGGGCGCGTGTAATTGCCACTCTTGGGCGAGGGCGTGGAACTTAGCATCTTGGTTGCCCGCAAAGAAATGGCACTCACAGGTAAGCTGCAAAGGTACATCCCACATCGATGCTTGGTGTGCGAGTGAGGTGGCTATGAATACCTCTTTCAGCCGCTGTTTCGGATGCAGATCTAATGCTGCAGAACGATGCTCGATTAAGGTTTTTCGTTTGGTAGCCGTCATATCGGCAAATACGGGCTGCTGATACCACAAGCTTAAAAAGTCTTTGCTATTCAGATGCTGTAAACGCTCGGCCCACTGAGTATCATTTTTGATTCTGGCAAGTTTTTCTTGCGGGTCTGTAAGTCCAGGATGGCAGGATTCGAGGTTTAGGCTCAGAAGTCTTTCTGGATAGGCTTTGGCAAGGTGCAGAGCAATACGGCCACCGAGAGAATAACCATAGAGATGGAATTGACCAATATGAAGGCCATTCAGGTGTGCCAACACATCTTCAACACATTGGTTAAATCCATCTAATTCGGTTGGCTTCAACTCCTTTTGGTTATCCCCGTGGCCCGGCAGATCTAAGCAAATACAGTGAAAGTGCTGGCTTAGCGCTGGCATTAACGGTAACCAGTCGGTCTTAGTGCCTAAAAAGCCATGCAGTAACACTAAGGTCGGTAGTGAAGAATTGCCGTAACGGGCCATGGTTGGCATTAGCTTTGTTTCACCCACAAGTTGAGCTCGGCGATTTGGTCGCTGGCTTGTGTTTGACTTACATTGACTTCAATGATCGAAGCCCCCTGAAAATCCAGTGCTTCATTATAGCTATCTTGAAAATCGGCTAAATTATCCACTTGATTATAGGGCAAATTAAACATAGCTGCGGCGTAGCCAAATTCTAAACCGTGGCTGAGTCGATAATAATCGCTACGGACTTGTTCATTGGGAACGGGCAATAAGTTGAAGATATTACCGCCATCATTATTGAGGATCACGATCACCAGCGGGCTGGTTAAGCCTTTAGCGATGACCAGCGAGTTAAGATCGTGCAGTTGTGATAAATCACCGATGATTAAACTCGTGGGTTTGCCTTCATGGGCCGCAATACCGCAGGCGGTGGCGAGTAGTCCGTCAATACCTGATGCGCCACGATTAGTATAAGTGGTTGCCGTACAACAACTGACAGGGGCATACATGTCGTACAAGCGTACAGGCAGGCTATTACCGATAAAAAGCTGCTGTTCTAGCGGACGAGTATTGGCGATGGCCCGCACAACTTGTGCTTCACCAAATTCCCCTTGGTCGATATTGCGCACAAATAAGTTATGCAATTCATCGTTATAGGTGATTAGAGTATTCGCCCAGTTTGCAGAGGATGAGCGATACCAATTTAAGGCCGCAAACTGCTGTGCATTCGCGTGCCAAATGTGTTTAGCATTGTGACTAGGGTCAAGCCTGTCTTGTTCTGGTAAAACCTGCCAATAGCTGTGCCAATTTTGCTCGGCGAGATAACCTATCAAGCGTTTTGATAATAAACGGCCGCCGAATACGAGTACACGATCCGCTTCCTGCAATAGATTACGCGCCCTTGGATGTTGCAGCAGTTGATCAATATTACCTATCGCCGCGGGATGCTGACGCAGTTGCGACTGGGCATCAGTAAGTAATGGCCAGCCGATTTTTTGCGATAGGGCAATTAGTTGCTGTGGATCTTGTTCAGGCGTGAGAGTGCCGACAACGATCACCCCTTTACCGTGGACGAACCGCATAATGGCATCGTCACTTGGGCTGCTCACCTGTTTGCTCTTACCGTATTGGGTATACGGGCGTGCGAGCTGCAGCCAAGTTTGCAATGGTTTGAGGTAGGGTGATTCGGCATCGAGAATCGCGCCACTGAGTTCACTCGGATACAAGGGCTCACGGTACATGCAGTTGATGTGCACTGGACGAGTTTGATTCGCCACTGCTTCATCCACTGTGGTAAGCAACGCCTGCGGTGCGATATGTGTATCCGGTGTTGGCAAATTCACTTGAGTGGCGTAATTCGCAAAAATTCCCGGTTGGACTATGGCTTGATTGGCACCGCAGCCGAGTAATTCTGGCGGACGATCGCCACTTAAGACGATTAAAGGTACATGGGTCAGCCACGCCTCCACAATGGCAGGGTACAAGTTGGCGACTGCTGTGCCTGAGGTCGTAATGATTGCGACCGGTGCGCGGCTGGCTTTGGCTAGACCTAAGGCCATAAAGCCGAGCCCACGCTCGTCGAAATGTAAGTGACGCTGGAGTTTAGTTTGCTGGGCGGCGGCGAGGGTTAACGGTGTTGAGCGCGAGCCCGGCGCCATACACACATGTTGCACGCCAAGACGTGCTAACTCCTCAAGAATAAGGGCGCCCCAAATAAGATTAAGAGTGGCTGTATTTTCGGTCCGCATAGCTGAATCTATTAGGATAAAGATGGGCTTAGTGTAACGTGTTTATGCTCCAAGATGTATGCTTGGTTTAACAATTCTCGAGTGGATCGCATGGGGGCTGAGGTGGAGCCTAAGCTAAGGCAGAGGATGCCTGTCACCTCGTGTATCGGTGGTTTATTGTTTGGATATGTTGAGCTATTGCTTGGCTAGATAATACGATCGACGATTTTTTTAATCTCTCCGCTTAACCATTTCAAGTCCTCATTGATTGCATTAGGCTGATTTTTTTGCACTAAGAAAATCGTTGGGGTTTCTGTATCTGCATATAAACGTTCTGCTTCATACTGCGATAGTTGACACGTATGCAGTTCAGGAATATCGCTCACCATTTCGTAAACTATCCGATAAGGCAATAGGGAGACTGCATTACTTTCGCCTAGATATTCAAACAAACTTGAAATACTGGTAATGGTAATTTCAGTATTGAGTTTAATGCCATTCGTTATGCAAAACTCTTGGTATGGACTCAATTTGGTGCTGGGATTACCAAGATCCGTATTGACATAGGGGTATTCCGCAATCGTTTCTAGGGTGATTTCCCGTTTAAAAATAGGATGATGCCTGCTAGCAATCAGGTAGAGTTTGTCCATACGTTGCAATTCAGTCGTTAGCAGTTTATCGCCGAAGGCGGCAACATCGGCAGCACTTTTATTGCAACAAATACCTAGGGTTGTATCACCATTAATAATGTCTTGAGTCGTATGCATAGACCAAGGGTTTATATTAATGTGCATGGGTTTTTGCTCTTCTTTAATAGCCTGCATCAAGGCTTTAGGAAAGGTGTAGGCAATTAACCCTGGTGCTGCAATTTCGACATGTGTCTTAACTTGGCGAGTGTTTGCTATTCTGGCTTTTTGAAACTTATCAGTACACTCAATTGCTTCTTTTGCAATTGGATATAAATGAGTAGCAAACTCATTTGGGAATAAGCCATATTTACGACGAATAAATAACTCATCACCAAAAATTTCCCGTAGATTTTTAAGGCTACGGCTGATTTTAGGAGCTGGAATGTCTAGCGCTTTCGATACATAGGTTGCTGACTTGTTCTCATATAATGAAACAAGTATTTTTAAACTCAGAATATCGAGGCCATCCATGTTACTAATGTGCATTTTTTATATTCCTTAATATTGAGCAAATACTTAAATCAATGCCTAATTATGGTGCTAATTAATAATTTTAATGTGAAACTAATCCCAAGTTTTGGATCTAGATTTTATCTATGTGTATCAAAGGTTTTTTTGTTTTATTTTTAATATTTAAAATGGTTTTTCATAAAATTTAAAATTTCAAAAACTGATATTTACATATTTAAAATACAAATACTGAATTATCAAGTATCAATATTTGTATTTAAGATTTACATAATTTTGCAATGTGACGAGCCGTGTAAATCATTGTTTATATTTAAGTTGTTATTTGCAAGTGTGACATGCGTCAAGAAAAGATAAGTGTTTTCAAATAATACTAAAGTTGCTTTAAAGGAGATAACAAAAAATAAATTAGTTTTTGGAGGCGTGTATGAATACTTCAGTCATTCTCAGCTATGCGTTTATGTACTTCGTACTATTCGTAGCAGTACCATTCGTGTTTGTGATGTTTGTCATGACTTGCATTAAGTTTTTTAAAGCAGGTCCTGATGAAGCCGCACATCATGAGATGAAACTTAAACCAGTATTGTTTGATAAACAAAGCTTCAATTTTTTTAAATCATTAAAAACAGTTGTTGAAGGTAAATACGATGTTTGTTGTAACGTGCCATTAGACACTGTATTTGAGATGGACAAACATGATACGGAATTAAATCATGAATGCCGACTCGATTATGTATTGATCGACCATGATTCATCTGAAGTGAAAATGGTGATCAGTGATTTTGGCAAAGAAACTAACTCACCACTGAAAAAACTGTTTAGCAAGTTCAATATCAGTTTCATTGAAATGAACCAGCATAAACAGTGGGATACTCAGAGTCTTAAGCAAGCCTTGGCTGTGTGATCTTGACCGTCGGGTTCGGAATTATCCGAACTCGACCCCTTCTTTACCTTCCTACGGATAAATGTGAGGACTTCCTATGTCCAAAAGACAATGGCTGTGGTCGTTACGCTTAGGTGCTGCTGCGTTGCTTTTAAGCTTTTCTGCAATGAGTGCTGAGCCAGCCAATCAAATTAACAGTGATGCTTGTATGAAGTGTCACAAGCGTAATGGTCAAATGTTAGGGCATCATGGTCAAGATGCGATGAAAATGAGCTGTTCTTCCTGTCATGGAGAAAAGGGCGATCACCCTAAGAAACCGAATGATATGGTGGTCTTTGGTATGGAAGAATCGTCGGATCTGACGGTTCAGCTGAGAGTGTGTCAGAAGTGTCATACCAAGAAAAAACTCAGTGGAGCAGATTGGACGCATAACGTACATGCTCAAAAAGTGCCTTGTGCCGCCTGCCATAAATTACATAGCCCAACGGATCCAATGGCGGATATGACGCCGAAGGTTCGCAGTGAGCTATGTAGCAGTTGCCACACTGGCAAGCAGGAGTAAGGTTATGGAAAATTCAAAAAGAAGATTTCTAAAAGGCACCTGTGCCTTATTTGCCGGCGCTACAGGTGCATCATTACTCGCCACAGTGAATGCATCGGATAGTGTTAAAGCAGAACCTGATGTCAAATATGCACTTATTCATGATGAAACTAAGTGTATAGGTTGCCAAGCGTGTGAGGTGGCTTGTCGTGAAGTGAATAATGTACCCGAAGGTGTGTCTAGGCTTCAAATTAAGCAAGCGGGTCCCTTTGGCGAATACCCTAATCAGTTTTATCACTTTAGTCGCAAGTCTTGTCAGCATTGTGAAGACGCGCCCTGTGTAAATGTATGTCCAACTGGAGCTGCATTTATTGATAAAGAAACGGGTATCGTTTCTGTCGATGCATGGAAATGCGTAGGTTGCCAATACTGTATTGCAGCTTGTCCTTATCAAGTCCGTTTTATTAATCCTGTCACCCATGCGGCGGATAAGTGTGATTTCTGCCGAGAAACTAACCTAGCTCAAGGTAAACAACCTGCCTGTGTTGCTGCTTGTCCAACAAAGGCACTCGTGTTCGGTAATTTAAAAGATCCGACTTCTGAGGTTGTTCAAGTTCTGCGGTCTAATCCAACCCAGCGCACTAAGGTTGATCTTGGAACGAGACCTAAATTGTTCCGTATCGTTGCAAAATCAGGGGAGGTGATACTATGAGTGCCCTACATTTTGATACCTTAGTGTGGCATTGGCCGATTGCAATTTACCTGTTTTTAGCAGGTGTATCTGCGGGAGCCATGTTCTTCGCCGTACTGTTGAAACATTTTGTTTTGAAGCAAAACGCCTATCAGTCTGGTTTTGTGCGAGCCGCTTGTATTGTCGCGCCTGTAGCTGTGATGGCCGGGTTAGGGATATTGGTCGCAGACTTAACTAAACCTCTCGATTTTTGGAAGATTTTGGTGTTCTACAACCCTAAATCTGTCATGTCGATGGGCGTGCTTATTCTGCTGATTTACCAAGTATTCATGTTTATGTGGATTGGTTTAACCTTCCGTAAACCTGTTGATGCTTGGTGTGAAACACGCTTTCCTATTGTGCTTAAGTTGACCGCATTATTGGCTCGATTTGAAGCGACAATTACAGGATTGCTCGTGATTCTATCCTTGGCATTGGGCGCGTATACAGGCTTCCTGCTCTCGGCCTTGCCAGGCTATCCCATGCTTAAAAACCCTGTGTTACCTCTGCTGTTTTTGGCATCTGGTTTGTCTTCCGGTGCGGCATCATCTTTACTCGGTGGCGTGTTGATGAATGGCAAACCTAATGACAAAGAGGTGCACTTTATCCACAAGGTTGAAATCCCACTGATTTTAGTTGAAATCGTGCTGATTTTTACCTTCTTTATGGGCTTAGTGCTAACAGGTGGACAGAGTAAAATAGCCGCCTTTAATGCCTTAGGGTATGGCTTCTGGGGATGGATTTTCTGGCTTGGTATTATTGGACTCGGTTTGTCTGGACCATTGGCGATGAATCTGTTTATGACGGCGACATCTAAACGGAAATGGGCCTATGTGGCGGGGACGGCTTGCTTGAGCTTGATCGGGGTATTACTGCTACGCAACTTCATACTCTATACAGGACAAATGACGATCGCTTAAGGCGTGCCGTTAATTAATGACGAAAAAATCATAATAATCAATGGAATCGACGGATCGCGGAAACAATGTCAAAGGAAAACATTGTAGATGAGGCCCTTGCGGCGCTGGCTGAGCTCTCAAGGGTTAAGTCTAGCCGCGGTTGGTTGTGTAACAGGGAGGTCGCTGGGCAAGGATGCCATATTTTACACTTCAATATTTTGCCCTGCCTCCAAACGGGCCTCGCCACCTTATTCCTAAGGGTGGCGTTTCTTGTTTTAGGGAGGCACGATTTACTCGCCGAGGTTATTAATCCATTCACTCATTACCACATGGGTTTTGATCTTGATGATGTCAGTGTGAGTGTCGATATACTCACGGATCTCATGCAGGCGGCGCATCGAGGGCGCATGCACGTACACGAGTAAATCCATATCACCAGAAATACCACGGCAGGTAATCACTTCGGGGATCGCTTGGAATACGTGTACCACGTCGGCGCAACGTGGACATTGGTGCTGGATTTCGAAATAAGCCGATACTCCTTCTTTTTGCGACTCACTCAAGAGCACTTGATAGCCACGGATCACTCCAGTTTGTTCGAGCTTTTTTATGCGCTCGGCAACCGCACTACGGGATAGATTGACCTGTTCGGCGATATTCGACACGCTCTGGCGCGCATCCTGACGCAAACTATGAATGATGGCCGTATCGAATTTATCCAAGGGTGACTCCAATGAAAATGGCTATATTGAATCTGTGTGTTATTTTGTCATTGGTTTGAATAACCACAGAATTTGCTGAGTATTTTTGCTTAAAATTTTACCAAAATTTAAGCTGGCCGTCATTTTGATGGAAATAACGTTATTTGCCGCGATTTTGCCGGTATTGGACGTGGAGAACACTGAAATTAACGGCAGATTGTAGGGCGAAATCTCATTATACTGACAGCTCAAAAACCACAGAATATTAACAGATGAATTCAAATAGCGGAACTATAGGTCGTTGGCAAGGTGCGGGTTTAATGGCGACCACTTTGCTCGGTACAGGGGTATTTATTTTGCCTCAGATGACTATTGAAAAAGCGCATTCTGGCGCCTTAGTCGCATGGATCTTGTTGACCTTGGCCATTATTCCAGTGGCACTGGTCTTTGGTCGTTTAGCGAGTGTATTTCCCCATGCCGCAGGCCCCGCTTACTTTGTCGAAAAAGCCTTTGGTCGCACTGCTGGTCGAACAATTGGACTGATCTTTTTACTGGTTGTGCCCATGGGGGCTCCGGCCGCGATTTTGATGACCTTTCAGTTTGTGAATGCCTTAATACCGATATCGGGTTGGTCCAAGGTTGGTGTTGAAATACTCGTGATTTTTGGCTTGTTTCTGATTAATTTAAGAGGCATTCAAGTGTCGGCTAAGCTGCAATTTGGCCTGACACTTTGCATTGTCGCCGTTGTTGTGGTCTTGTTTGGTGCGAGTAGTTTTCAGCAAGGTCATCTCACGACACTTGCTAGCCATGGTATGCCTGAAATGCCGACCGTGATGATTGCCGCTGGCATCGCTTTTTGGAGTTTCTTGGGTATAGAAGCTATGACCCATCTTGCCGATGATTTTCGTCGTCCGCAGCAGGATATGATCCCCGCTATGATGATGGGCACAGTGCTGGTGGGCGTGATTTATGTGGCTTGTACACTTTTACTGCTATTAGTGCCGACAGATAAAAGTGTCGCCATGATCGGCGTGTTTGACCAACTGCTCGGTGGTTACGGCGCACAAGTGATTGGTGTGTTAGGTATCGCAAGTGGATTGGCAACCGTTAACGTGTATGCGGCCAGTGCGGCACGTTTGGTCTGGAGTTTTAGTTGTGAAGGCATTTTACCGCGCTTCTTTGCCGTTAAGAATGCCCACGGAGTGCCCATTCGCGCACTTGCTGCGCTGTTATCTGTGATGGCAAGCGTGATTGTACTGACTTACCTTACCGGGCAAGAGCTAGAGCACCTTATCGCATGGAGCAACGGCGTATTTGTGGTGATCTATTTGATGGCTATGCTCGCTGCCGCTAAGTTATTACCACGGCACAATTGGCCGCTGGTGGCGCTGGGTTGTGCGTTTTGCTTAGTATTAGGTTTTGCCCTAGGTGCAAGTATGTCCTATGTGCTTGTGTTGATCTTAGTGGTCGCACCATTTTTGTGGTGGCAAAAGACCCATATTAGTCGCAAACAAAGTTTGGCGTTACCTGAGTAATATTCGACCCCTCTGGGGCTAAATCAACATGATGGATTAATTAAGAAAGCCCCGAACTCTTTATTGTCATAAGAGTTTGGGGCTTTTTTGTGTGGCTTAGTGGATTTCGAAACTGGATATGATTGAGTGCGATTAAATTGCATGAAATAAAGAGGTAAACCTTAAGTCTGATGGCCGCCAAGCTTTGTTGCCGAAGGACTGCACATTACTGATATTTAATGTATCTCGGTGAGCGAGGCGATAACTTGTGTTCTATATTTTGATCATTCATACGGAAGGAGAATAAATATGGATTCAGCTGCGTTGCTCAATCGTGTCGATGAGTTACCTAGGTTACCTAAGGCGATCAGTGAATTGTTAGATGCGGTCAATGATGACAATGCGACAGTAAAAAGCATTGCCACTAAAGTTTCACACGATCCCTTAATCAGCGCTAGGGTGTTACGCCTTGCTAATTGTGCCCACTATGGACGTAGTCGAGAGGTTGGCACTATTGATGAAGCTGTTGTGCGTCTTGGAATGCAAACCCTACGAACCTTAGTGCTCGCATCGGCGGTGATTGGTGCAGTCCCTAAGTGTGAAGGAATAGATTTAGCCCAGTTTTGGGGGCAAACCTTTGAGATTGCGCTTTATAGTCAAGAAATGGCAAAGCGTTGTGGTGCAGTCCCAGAAGAGGCTTTTACTTGCGGTATCTTACATCGTATTGGCGATCTATTGATTGCGGCAGTATCGCCTGAAGATGCGGCGAAAATTGCCGAAGCTGTGGCACAGGGCAAAGATAAGCATCAGTTTGAGCGCGAGTTACTCGGATATGATTCCCCGGATATTGGCGCATTACTAGCGAAAAACTGGAAGTTTACACCAGCGTTAGTGCAAGGCATTTTGTATCAAGACCACCCTAAGGATTCAAACCCATTTTCAAAACTTGCTGCGTTATTATGCTTATCTTACAAAGTTCTAGATGAGTGGGATACGATTGAGGATGAGGAGAAAACCAGTTGGTTATCTCAATTAGCGACTAAGAAAGGATTGAAGATGGAGATGGGCGGGCTAAGGACTAAGTTGACTGAATTACACGGTTCGGGATATGAAATCGGTAAAGCGTTAGCTTAGGAGCTTGTTTAGTTTAGTTTTTTGGTGAGTAGGGCGGCAGTAAAAATATTTTTAGCCAAAGAGCGATATCAATTTAGTCTTAAGAAGACCATCGCGTGAATGGGGAACGGGTGTTTCGCATTCACGCTTTTTTATGGGCTTTTGTTGATTTGCACTTTGACTGAATAGTGGATGTGGTTAGCCAGTTTGTTGGGTGGCAGCTATGGCAAGATTACGCATTTGGATCAACTCGCTGTGTTTGAGGTGCAACAAATCAGCGGTGCGTCGAATGATCTGGTCTTCATATTGGGATAGCTGGCCATCGGCGTAGGCCAGTTGCCACATTGCGAGCAACAATTGCTGCTTTTGCGCTAGGCTAAATTCAGCGTTAATGGCTGAGGTGAATTCAAAGAGTGAGGTCGCGCTGCCTTGTACGCTTTTAGCTTCATCAATCAGTATCTTAGCGTCTACTTCTGACATTGATAAGGTATCGGTTAGCAGCTTAGGTAATAAGGCTTCTTCCTCTGCCGTTAAGGTCTCATCGGCAAACACGACTTCAAGTAACATACTCGCTGCGGCCAGTTTAAGTTGATGTGCCTTGTCTTCAGGGGAGACTGCTTGAGTATGAGCTTCAAAAAATCGTCTTAATTTCGCAATCATATTTGGCGGTTCTCATGCTGGAGGGAATATAAAGTAGAGTCGATTGGGAAGTGAAAGTTCACCCTAAACCTTGTATTGCTTAGGGTGAGGTAAGACTGAATTACAGTAGCGAGTTCAGGCCTTTCACCAGTAAGTCTGAGGTGCCTTCAGTGCCATTGGTATCTAAGTAAGACTTAGCTATGTTGATCATTGGCATTGCTAGATCTTTAGAAATACCCAATTTTTCAAAGGCGTCTAATACCATAGCACTGCCTTGCAGTGATGAACCTAAATCACCCGCTTTGGATAATAAGCCAGAAACACCCGATTTTGAGTCCAATTTAGGCGCAGCGGCGAGCAAACTATCGGCATTAGGAATGCTGGCAGCCAGTTTTGAGTAGTCGGTTGTTCCTAGGCTTGATTGCGCTAAGCCTAATAAACTGCCTAAGCCACCTTCGGCTTGAGTTTGGTTTAAACCCAATTGTGACATGACGCTACCAACTAAATCATTCGACTGAGTAGCCGCTGCTGTAGTGGTCGCTTTTTCAGTTTTGGCTTGAGTTCCTGCCAAGTTATCTAACCAGCCTGCACTGGCGGGCGCCGCTAAAATACAAGTGCTGAGGAGGATAGAGAAGGTCAGAGTGTGTTTCATATGGAAGCGTCCTTTGATGGTTTGCGCACGAGTTCGCTGGACAGTTTAGCGGGTTTGTCACTTTTGTTGCAGTAGTTTTCTGTGATTTACGGTTCACACTGGTGATTTCTACTGTGCATTGCCAAGGGATTTTCGGTATCCTTAGCGGCAATTCTAAGTGTTAATTCATTTCAATTATTTGGAAAGTCGCATGTCACTATCCGCAATTTTGTCAGAAGCCTATAACTTCTTCCGTAATCATCTGGCGCAACTCGCTATGCTGACGATCCCATTACTCTTGATCCAAGTGGGGATCCAGTTATGGCTTGGTATAGAGATGAGTAAAGTTGATCTAGAAAACCCACAGTTTGGCGCGCCGCATATGATCGCCATGATGCTGTTACTACTTACTTTTTCGGTATTAATTGCCGCTTTGACTCTGTTTTTAGAACTGCGCTCACAAGGGCATAGTCCTTCAGCGGGAGTGGTGTTGAAGGCGAGTTTACCTTTTGTTCCACCATTATTATTGGCTGGGGTGTTTTCTGGTCTAGCGATTTTAGCACCAGTGATGCTGTTTGCCGCCTTCGGTCCTGTGTGGCTGGTAGGATTGGTAATTAGCTTCTATCTCTTTGCGCGTTTAGCCTATGTGAACTTTATGGTTGTGGTTGAGCGCTTAACACCGCTAGAAGCGATTAAGGGTAGTTTTAGTTTTAGTGGCCCTATCGTACTGAAAACCATTGCATTATTGATGTTATATTTACCACTCTCAGTCATAGGTAGCCAGCTTTCTGGGTTAGCGTCCATGGGCGGATTACCTGTGCAAATGTTAGCGGATACTTTTATGTCTTTTATTGGATTATTCGTTAACGTCGCTTTGTTCCGCTTATATATGGTGTCGAAAAAACCAAGCGTCGAATAGTGCAACATCAATTCAGCCTGCAGGGAATCACTCATGGGGACGAAAACAGTCATTAAGGATAGTGAGTTTATCCACGATTTTTCGGTCTCCTTGAGTGATGATTACCTCAAGGCTAAAAGCTATGTGCAGGATGTACCGACACAGTCGCTGCTACACATTCGCAGTTTTACCCATAAACTTACAGAGTTACTGGGGCAAGATAAGCAAATCGCGTTTTCGAGTCCGAATTTATACGATAGGATCGAACAGCTAAATCAGCGGCGCGTGATTGATGTGAAGACCACTCGTGCCCTGCATCGATTGCGTGCCGACGGTAACCGCGGCGCTCATCCTGAGAAATACCATCTCACCCAAGAACAATTACTCGCGCTAGCGCAAAAATCCATTAAAGATGTCCTGACTTTAGTCGAGCACTTGTATCCTAAGGTTAAAGGTCGAGTTGCCCCTGACTACTGTTATGAAGCGACTGACGCAATGACGGTGAGGGACTTATGCTACCGCGCTGTGATGGAAGATGACCCGCAAGCGCAGTATTTGGTGGGGATATCGTTTAAGACCAAGGCTTTGATACTGAAAGAACAAGAACTGCTCAAAGAGCAAGAACTTGTGGCTGAAGCCGAAGCTATATCAAGCCAAGATTTATCCATAGTTTCACCTCTAAATACCATTTCTCACATTAGCGCTGCTGACAGTTTTGCCCGAGCGGCCTATTGGTTTTCCCTTGCGGCACCTAAGCACATGGAAGCCTTACATGAGCATGGCGTAGCACTGATCCACGGTTATCAAGGCGCGCCAGAAGTGGCTAAAGGTGAACAGATCATTGCCACTGCAGCAGCAGCAGGTGTGGTCAATGCGATGGCGTTGTTGGGATATTTTTATCTTGTAGGCAGTGAGTCGTTTCAACCCGACAGCAAGTTAGCACAGCAATATTTACAAGGTGCGGCAGATGGCGAGCAAACTGAAGCGATGGCGAATTTAGGAGTGTTGCATTACCAGCAAAAGAACTTAACTCAAGCCTATCATTTTATAAGCAAAGCCGCGCAAGCAGGTTATCCCCATGCCCAGTATCATTTAGCATTAATGCTTGCCAATGGAGATGGTTGTACTCGAGATATGATTGCCAGTGAGCATTGGATGGCCGAAGCTGCCGAGCAAGGACAACTCGATGCTATGCTCACGCGGGCGCAACATATGCTCAATGATGACAATGCCTTTGGCAGTGATTTGACTCAAGCTGAGGATTATTTGCGCCAAGTGATAAAATATAGCCACAGTGTGCCTGCGATGATTGAGCTGAGTATGGCACTGGCCGACGGTATCTTAGGACGAATTGATGTCGTTGGAGCTGCTGCTTTGCTTAAGCTGGCACGGCAAAATGCCAATAAAAAAGAGGCGGATATTATCGAGCCTCTGTGGCGTTCACTGGTATTACAGATTGAAAATGTGCTTGAGGTAACCCAAGATCCCGCCGAAATTCATAGCCTTAAACGCGCGCAGACCTTACTCGCTTAAGTGCAGTTTTGCTTCGATTGAACTAGTGTTCATCCTCTTTATGCTCAAAAGTGCGCCCTTGATGGCGTGCCGCATTAGATTCCCTAACAATAGTGTCAGATCCATAAACCTGACTCTGCGGCTCCTCTGTCGCGTGGGCATGTTGCGTTGCGCTTGCCTGAGCCTGATTAAACTTAGCCAACTGATGTGCCATATAAAAGCGGCTAAATAGGACTAAACAACCGAGCGCAATCGCGCCAAATAAGAGCACGAAGGGCAATAAAAATAGTGATAAACAAATTAGACTAATGCTAATTGCCATCGCTAACCAAGCCCGTGGGCCAGAAATTCGGGTCTGCAGTGGGCTCTGTTGGAACTGTTGAAAAATCATAAGAACTCCTCGATAGGCAGTGGACATTTAGTGTGCAATAGCGAGTGCGTCTAGGTCACGTTAATCTTGATTAATTTACTTTATTTTACTCCGGAGGCCATTTTGGTGTTGCGCATTACTTTGATATGTGATCGCATGCCTATCTATATGTTGTTGCTCGAATAACGGTTGGTTAATTATATGTGTTTGCTAAAATCTTTTTGATGTAAATCTGAGCAATTTCTTTGCTAACTGTACAGAATATGAGAAAATTCAGCTCAAATTTAACTGCAGTTTTAACTCAGTTAGCCGCCTTATTATATTGGTTGTAAATGTTCGTTCGACCCGCTCAAACACCCTCTTGTTTCACTGCTTTGTTAATTAATTAGACGCCAACATGAACTCATATTCGCTCAAGCAAAAAATTCTGTTCTCTGTCGTGGCAGCCCTTTCACTCGTGATTGGTTTGTTGTCATGGCAAAGTTATTCCAGCCAAAAATCCCAGCTGTTACAAAACAGCCTAGAACAAGTGCAGCGCTTAGGTGAACAGCAGGCTGAGCGGATCCAAGAATGGTTGGCTGGCCGCCAAGATATTATGGGAGCCCTGGCGAACAAAGTTGAAGGTGACAGCCTCAATACACTTCAACAAGCACAGGCATCGGGCCGTTTTCAGCTGACCTATTTTGGCTCTCAAGCAGGGCAAATGTTGGATTCTGATCCGAGTATTGATCGTACGGGCTATGATCCTCGCAGCCGCCCTTGGTATCAACAAGCCATCAGTGAGCGCGGTCTTATTTTGACAAAACCTTACGTGGATGTTGCCTATAACATTCTGGTTGTGACTATGGCACAGCCTACCGCACAAGGTGTTGTGGGTGGTGACTTATCTATCGCAAGCCTAGTTGACGGTGTTAATCGGATGAAGTTACCGGCAAACGGTTATGCCATCATGATGCACAAAGACGGCACTGTGATCGCTTATAAAGATCAAGCTAAGACGATGAAACCTATAGGTGAAATCGACAACGAGCTTAATCGCAACTTACCAGAACAGAGTCGTGCAGCGGGCACTCTGTTGCCTATGTATTTTGAAAATGAAGGACGTGACAAATTAGTCTGGAGCGTTGATATCCCTAATACAGATTGGGAATTAGTGTTAGTGCTTGATAAGGAAACGCTAGAGTCGCCACTGTCGAGCTTGTTACTCACTCAGTTTGGGCTTTCTGCACTCGTGTTGATCTTAAGTGTGTTAGCCATTTCTTGGTTAGTTGGCATGTTACTGGGTCCTCTGAGTCGAGTATCGCAAGCCCTTGCGCGTATTGCCGATGGTAATGGTGATTTAACTCAACGTATTTCAGTCGACACTCAAGATGAAGTGGGCGTGCTTGCTGACAGCTTTAACCGCTTTGTGGGCAGTCAACATCAGCTGATCAGCCATATTCGCCAATTAGCGAATGAGTTAGATGCCGATGCTGAACGTAGTCTTGCCACCACGCAAACTTCTGTTGCCGAGTTACAACGTCAACAGCAAGAAGTCGCTATGGTCGCGACTGCGGTAACTGAAATGGCGAGTGCGACTAATGAGATCGCAGCCAATGCTGAGAACACGGCAACAGCGGCTCAACAGTCTGCAGCGAGCAGTTTACAGGGCAAAGAGTTAGTGAATAAAACTCGTAACTCGATTAATTCACTCGCAGATGAAGTGACTCAAGCAACGGATGTCATTGGCGATTTAAGTCGTCACGCTAAGTCTATCTCGAGTATTCTGGCGACAATTCAAGGGATTGCTGAGCAAACTAACCTGTTGGCGCTTAACGCAGCCATTGAAGCGGCTCGTGCTGGCGAGCAAGGCCGTGGTTTTGCGGTCGTTGCCGATGAAGTTCGAGTGCTTTCACGTCGTACACAGGATTCGACTCAGGAAGTACATACCACGATTGAAACGCTACAACGCACTACCGCTCGAGCAGTCAGCTTGATGGAAAGCAGCCAAGCATTAGCGGGTCATAGCGTAGAAGATGCCAATGCGGCGGCGAAAGCCCTTGAAGAGATCACACAAGCGGTCAACGTGATTTCAGATATGGCAGGCCAAATTGCTACCGCAGCGGAAGAACAGACTCAAGTGACGGGTGAAATAACCCAGAATACGGTTGCGATTAAAGATGTGACCGATGAGATTACCGCGTCGGCCATGGCAGATTTGGCACAGGCGAGAGGGTTAAAAGCTCGCGCTAATGACCTGAATGCGCAAGTCGCGACATTTATTCTTTAGTTGCCTTAACTCGATTTTTTGAATAATAGATATTTAAGTAAATTTCAATCGTAGGTTTACAATAACTAATAGTTTTCCTCCGCGCCTTAGACGGCGCGAAGGTATTACTTTTTAAGATTGTTTGTGATGATACAATAATGAGTTAATTATACCTTTATTTAAAGGTACCATTCTGTTTATTTTTTATAATATCTTAAAATCACTTAATAACTGTTTTAACTTGAAGTTTTTAGTTGCATTTAATTCTTAGTTGCATTTAATTCTTAGTTGTTTGCATTAATATGCATTGCTAAGCCTGTTTAATGTTTTGTGCTTATTTAAATTTGGCTAATTTAGTTTGTTTGTTAAGATTAAATTTTATTTTTAATTTATTTATCTTTCATGGTCAACGTGAAATAATTCATTTTTACGTTTCTAAGTAAGCTCACTGCTGCTAAAAATAGCTGTTGTTATATTTAGTCGGTATGGTTATCAGGTCTTTATTTGTGAAAAATATATTATGAAATCATTTTCATTAAGGCAGAAAATTCTTTTTTCCGTTATTCTTGCTCTTTCATCTGTCATATTATTATTATCTTGGCAGAGTTATTCAAGTCAGAAGAAAGTCTTACTAGATGTGAATTTAGAGCAGGCTCAACGACTTGGTGAGCAGCAAGCGCTACTTATCAGTGAGTGGCTCGTAAGCCGTCAGCAAATTGTTAAAGGAATCGGTGGGCAGTTGAGTCATGACATTGTGCAAGCAATGAAACAGGCTAAGCAATCGGGAGGGTTTGAATCGACATATTTTGGTGAGTCAAACGGTAATATGAGAGACTCAGAGCCAGCAACTGACTATTCAAATTATGATCCTCGTACAAGGTCATGGTATCAAGAGGCAATGCAAGCTGGAGGAAATATAATAACCCAGCCATATCTCGACATTCCTCTCCGTATTTTAGTTGTTACTTTGGCCGAGCCTGTTGCAGGCGGAGTTATTGCTGGAGATCTATCGATTAGTAATCTTATCGAAGAGGTCAACCGCATGAAGTTACCGGCAAACGGTTATGCCATCATGATGCACAAAGACGGCACAGTGATCGCTTATAAAGATCAAGCTAAGACGATGAAACCTATAGCTGAAATCGATAACGAGCTTAATCGCAACTTACCAGAACAAAGCCGTGCAGCGGGCACTCTGTTGCCTATGTATTTTGAAAATGAAGGACGTGAAAAATTAGTCTGGAGCGTTGATATCCCTAATACAGATTGGGAATTAGTGTTAGTGCTTGATAAGGAAACGCTAGAGTCGCCACTGTCGAGCTTGTTACTCACTCAGTTTGGGCTTTCTGCACTCGTGTTGATCTTAAGTGTATTAGCCATTTCTTGGCTAGTAAGTGTCCTGCTGGGTCCATTGAGCCGAGTATCGCAGGCACTGGCGCGTATTGCCGATGGCAATGGTGATTTAACTCAGCGTATTTCAGTCGACACTCAAGATGAAGTGGGCGTGCTTGCCGACAGCTTTAACCGCTTTGTGGGCAGTCAACATCAGCTGATCAGCCATATTCGCCAATTAGCGAATGAGTTAGATGCCGATGCTGAACGTAGTCTTGCCACCACGCAAACTTCAGTTGCGGAGTTACAACGTCAGCAGCAAGAAGTCGCTATGGTCGCGACTGCGGTAACTGAAATGGCGAGTGCGACTAATGAGATTGCAGCCAATGCTGAGAACACGGCAACAGCGGCTCAACAGTCTGCAGCGAGCAGTTTACAGGGCAAAGAGTTAGTGAATAAAACTCGTAACTCGATTAATTCCCTCGCCGATGAAGTGACTCAAGCAACGGATGTCATTGAAGACTTGAGCCGTCATGCTAAATCCATTTCGAGCATCCTGGCGACAATTCAAGGGATTGCTGAGCAAACTAACCTGTTGGCGCTTAACGCAGCCATTGAAGCGGCTCGTGCTGGCGAGCAGGGTCGTGGCTTTGCGGTCGTTGCCGATGAAGTTCGAGTACTGTCACGTCGTACACAGGATTCGACTCAGGAAGTACATACCACGATTGAAACGCTACAACGCACTACCGCTCGAGCAGTCAGCTTGATGGAAAGCAGCCAAGCATTAGCGGGTCATAGCGTAGAAGATGCCAATGCCGCGGCGAAAGCCCTTGAAGAGATTACGCAAGCGGTCAACGTGATTTCAGATATGGCAGGCCAAATTGCTACCGCAGCGGAAGAACAGACTCAAGTGACGGGTGAAATAACCCAGAATACGGTTGCGATTAAAGATGTGACCGATGAGATTACCGCATCGGCCATGGCAGATTTGGCACAGGCGAGGGGCTTAAAAGCTCGCGCTAATGACCTGAATGCGCAAGTCGCGACATTTATTCTGTAATCGCTATTCTTAATTGTTTGTCTCGATATTAGCCCGATAAAGCCTTTACTTTGTCGGGCTTTTTACTGGCCGTTTTTGTCGTGTTAAAGCATTTCTGTGGGATTGAATAACTTAGCCACACTTTGACAAATGGTTTCTCTAATCCATTTATGCCCTTGATCTTCATCATTTCTTTGATGCCATAACAGCACATAGGCCATTGGCATAAATTCGAAAGGCAGTGGCAGTTGTTTGAGCGGATAAAGTTGGCAGGCGTGACGGGCAAAGCTCGACGGCAGAGTGAAGATTAAATTGCTGTGGGCGCAAACGCTGGCGGCACCATAAAAGTCGGGTACAGTCGTGCTGATCCGGCGTCTATGCCCAAGATCGGCAAGAAAGTAATCCAGTGCCCACCAATCACTACCTTCACAACGAACCTGCACATGGGCCATATCGAGGTAAAGGGGTAAATTCCATTGTTCTGAGGTGAGCGCCGCCATCAGCGGGTGATCCTCTCGCACTAAGCAGACTTGTTGATCGGTAAATAATGTTTGATAGGCAATCCCTTCGGGCAGGCGATCCACTTGAAAATCCGACAGTGGATGCAAATCCCGCCCTGAAATGCCAAAGTCGATTTGCCCTTGCTGCAAATCCTGCATCGATTTTTCGGTCCAGACATAGGAGTCGAGTTTGACGTTGGGTGCCGTGGTCAGCATAGGGCCGATAAAATATGGGATTAAGGTTTCATAGGCGCTTTCCACCATGGCAAAAGAAAATTGTCGATTGCTACTGGCAGGATTAAAGGTCGGAGGCTGAGTGAGTTGATACAAGTCTTGCAATATATTCGGCAGTTTTTGCCCAAGAATGAGGGCGTGCGCGGTGGGTTTTAAGCCATGCGCCGTGCGCTGAAATAGGGGATCATCTAAGGTTTCTCTGAGTCGATTTAAGCTCTTACTGAGTGCTGACTGGCTTATATGTAATCGGCTGGCGGCGCGAGTGACACTCTGCTCCTCTAGCAGCACTTTGAGTATGACCAGCAAGTTCAAATCGATTCTAGCTAAGTTGTCGATATTCACAGATATTCCTCAGAGGAAATTTACTTTGGAAATTATACCATTTCTGTTCATACCTTGAGTTAATTAAAATAGCGCCCACTGAAATACCTTTCCCTGATCAACTGAGATTATTTATGCGGCGCAATCTGTTACCTATCCTGATGTCTATGGTGCTGCTCAGCCCATTAGCCATCGATATTTATTTACCTTCAATGCCAACTATGGCGACAGAATTCGCCGTATCTGCCAGTGATGTGCAATCCACGCTCGTATTGTTTTTATTCGCCATGGGCTTAGGCCAAGTGTTGATTGGGCCATTAGCCGACCGTTATGGCCGCCGTCCTGTGGCTATTTTCGGGGTCTTACTCTACGGCGCAAGTAGTCTTCTCGCTGCCGCGGCCATCGAATTTCATTGGTTACAGATTGCTCGTGTGCTGCAAGGTTTAGCCGCCTGTTCAACTTCTATTGTGGTGTTTAGTGCAGTGCGCGACTGCTACTCACAAAAAGAAGGCGCTAAAATTTACAGTTACTTAAATGGCGCGATTTGCGTGATCCCAGCTTTAGCACCAACCTTAGGTGGCTTGTTAGCGATGCAATTCGGCTGGCGTTCAACCTTCGTTTTCATGACGTTATATGCCATGTTGATGATGCTCGTTGTCGGTTATCGCTTACCTGAGACTCGTCCAGCCAACACTGTTACTACTGGCCCACTTTACCGTTGGGGCAGATTCAAACCTGTACTCGGTAACACCCACTTTTTGTTTTATGCCTTTGCTTGTATGTCAGCTATGGCGGCTATTTTGAGTTATGTGTCTTATGCGCCTGTGTGGTTGATTGGGCATTTAGGGGTTTCTGAGCTGGCGTTTAGTGGTTTATTCGGGCTCAATGCTGTGTTCAATATCGTGGCCTGTTTTGCGGCACCGATCGTTATTCGCAAACTGGGTAATCGTCCAACGGTTATTTTGGCTCTGTCCTTACTCGTTTTGTCTTCAGTGGCGACAGTGGCGGGGCAACAGTTTGGTCCAAATACAGGGATGGCAGCAGCTTTTAACTTCATGTTACCTATGATGTTGTTATGTGTGGGATTTGCCTTCTTACTCGGCCCTGCGACCAGTATGGCACTGTCAGCTTTCGGTGAACGAGCGGGGACTGCCGCGGCTATGCTAGGTTTTATTCAGATGAGTGGTGCATCCGTTTTAGCTGGACTTATACAGCAAACGAATTTAACTGCACCTTATGCAGTGGCACTCGTCATGGGCGTGTTTTCTATTGGTTTATTGTTGATGATGGCGCTGAGTCGATTCGACCACTGGCACCAAGAGCAGTTAGTTGGCGAGCATTAGTTCGCGGCACTGATTAATTACAGAGTACACCCTTTACCCACAGTTTGTTTGACCGCGAACTGTGGGTATTTTTTATTGTGTCTAATACCCTTTTATCCTTTGGTATACTCGTAAAATAACTCACTAAACCGAGGGTAAAGCTTGTCCCGTCACTATTGTGCTATCTGTCGTTATCCGCAAAATGCTTGCTTATGTGCGAGCGTTCAGCCTATCTCTCCAATGACTCAGTTGGTGGTTTTACAGCACCCGAGTGAAGTCGAACATAAGAAGAATAGTGTGCGGGTATTGAGTCTTGCTGTACCTAAAACGCAAGTTTATGTGGGTGAAAGCGAGTCTGATTTCAAAGGTTTACGGGAATATTTAGCGGCGTGTAATAAGCCGATTTATCTCGTCTATCCCTCTGCGTTAAGTGTGAGTGTTGAACAGCAACATATCAATCCTGATTGTGTATTGCTGTTGCTCGATGGCACTTGGCGTAAGGCATTCAAAATGCTGCAGCTGAATCCTTGGTTAACCCAGTATCCTGCGGTGCATTTGGCTGAAGGTTATGAATCGCGCTATCGGATCCGTAAATCGAGTCGTAGCGATAGTTTATCGACCTTAGAAGCTTGCGCTTATATGTTAAGCGCCCTCGATCCTACCCTTGATGTTCAGCCGTTAATGATGGCATTTGATGCTATGGTGGAACTGCGGATTAAGGCGATGCCGAGTACAGTGCAGGTTCGTTATCAGAATTCAAATGAATCCAGTGGTAAGGTATAGTTGATGGGGTTAAGGCTATTGAGTCTTAGATGTTTTAGGTATGAATTAGTGCTTTTAAGTTATTGAGTTTTTGAGACTCCGTACGAATTAAAATAGTCAAAATCTTATTCAGATCACGCTAACGTAATGTGAAATACGGTTTAATAACTGGGATTCATTTGCGCAGCAAATGATGAGATAGCTTTGCCAGCCAATTGCTTTGCAGGGGAGTAATTCCATTCATTACTATTAGTAAATGGCGTGCTGGCAGGGCTATCGAGCTTTAAATATGGTTTTTTTATTGATAATGATGAGAGCGCTTTGCCAGGCCATCATTGGTTTTGCAGGGGAGTAGATTCCATTCATTACTATTAGTAAATAGCGTGCTGGCAGGGCTATCGAGCTTAAATATAGTGTTTTTATTGATAATGATGAGAGCGCTTTGCCAGGCCATCACTGGCTTTGCAGGGGAGTGATTCTATTCATTACTATTAGTAAATAGCGTGCTGGCAGGGCTATCGAGCTTAAAATATGGTTTTTTTATTGATAATGATGAGAGCGCTTTGCCAGGCCATCACTGGCTTTGCAGGGGAGTGATTCCATTCATTACTATTAGTAAATGGAGTGCTGGCAGGGCTATCGAGCTTTAATCGTATGTTTTCTGCAAGAAAATCTTTCCACTTCGTTCGCGACCCATCAAAATATTTCGATAAAACCTTAGCGGATCTTTCGTTTTCCGTTGTAAACGTTGAGAGCGTTAATTCGGTACGCAAGTCGGATTATCGAGCCGATGCGAACATCGGCAGTCCTAAATCTGTTCTAGGCTAAGCGTTTTTCCGCAAGAAAGGCTTGGGTGAAGTTTTCAACTGAACTCGGGTAGCCAAATAGAAATCCTTGGGCGAAACCTTGGCCCATGTCAGTCATTATGTCTTTTTGTTGTTGAGTTTCAATACCTTCTGCGACGAAGTGAATGTCGAGTGCTTGTGCGAGTTGCACTATAGCATTGCAGAGCTTTTGTCCTGAGACTTCGTTTAAGCGCAAGGCAAACTCGGCATCAATTTTGACGCTGTCTATTGGCAAAGTCCCTAAGCGACTGAGTGACGATAACCCAGTCCCAAAATCATCGATGGCTATGCTGACACCTAACGCTTTGATACGATTGAGTGTGAGTCGTGCTTGCTCCGGTTGTCGTAACAATGCCGATTCGGTAATTTCTAAAATCAGTGCATCAGCGGGTAACTTCGCCATTTCTAAGGCATTTATCACTTGATCGATAAAATCTAAGTGTTCTAATTGCAGTGGTGACACATTGACTGAAATTCTAAAGTCGGGTTGATAATGTGCTCGCCAGAGGGCCGCTTGTACACAGGCCTGTTCTAATACCCATTGGCCAATGCTGACAATTAATCCTGTTTCCTCAAGCAATGGCACAAAGTCGGCAGCTTCATAATATTCTGTCGGTGACTTCTGCCAGCGGAGCAGGGCTTCGGCAGCAATAGTTTGATTTGTGTGTAAATCGACTATGGCTTGATAGGCGAGAGTGAATTGTTTTAGGCTATGTGCATGTCTTAGGTTATTGATTAACTGTAATTTTAACTCGGCTGCTAGGCTCATTGCCTTATCGTAAAACACGAGATGCGGTAAGCTCTTTTTAGCGCAATACATGGCAGTATCGGCAAGACTAATCAGCTGTCCCGCTTGGTTACTGTGGGTAGGAAATAGCGCAATGCCTATGCTGGTGCCGAGGAAGAACTTTTGGCCTTCAATTTCAAAGGGGCTCTCAAATAAGCTGAGAATCTGTTCTGCAAACAGTTGGATTTCATCTTTGCAGCTACAGTCTTGCAGCACTAAGGTAAACTCATCTCCTCCCATACGGGCTATATCGGCTTTTTCGATACAACCCGCCTCGAGACGGGCGGCGACGAGTTGTAATACTCTATCGCCCATGGAGTGACCGAAGCTGTCATTGATATTCTTGAAACCATTGAGATCTAAAAACATCAACGCGCCCAGTGCGAGGGGATCAGTTTTAAGTTTTTCGAGGGCACTATTGAGGATCTGTTTGAGATGGAACCTGTTAGGTAATCCAGTCAAGGTATCGTACATAGCCCGAGTTGTTAGCTGGGTTTCTAATAGTTTTTTAGTACTAATATCACTGAAAATATTCACATTATAATGAGCATCATCTTCAGTGACGATTTTACGACTGCTCTGCCAAGCAGGGAAGTTACTGCCATCTGAACGTCTTTTCCATGTTTCGCCCTGCCAAAATCCCCTTTGTTTCAAGGCGATTTGGCATTCGGTTTCTTCCCCCATATTATGGGTTCTTACTTCTAAAAATTCAGGGGTTTTACTGATGAGCTGCTCAGCGCTATAGCCGCAAATACGACACATGGCTTTATTGACAGCCAAAATTTGATTATCAGTGTCAGTGATATACACAGCTTCGGCACTTTCTTCGAGCGTGGTCGACAAAATTTCTTTGGGAATATGAGCAAAACCATCAGAAATCGTTTCGCGCATTTGATTGCGGCGATTAAGAGCTTGTAATTCAACGAGTACCACGGGCTGTTGTTGCAGATAACAGCGATAGAGATTAATTCGAGTCGGCAGTTCATTGCCTTGTTGGCTCATGTGCAGCCAGTTGAATTCAACATTATTGCCTGCAATGGCTTCGAGGATCATTTCCCGTGCAAATTCAACACTATTGCGGCCTGAAGATTGGATCCTCGGAGAAAAATCATAGGGAGTCGCATTCACAAAAGCATCGTATTCAGTCTCAAAATAACTGAGGGTGGCTTGGTTGGCACTAATAAAGCTAAAGCCTTGAATTAAGGCTAAGGGGGTTTTATGGGGATGTGCTTGCCAGAGAGACAGCTTTTCTTGCAGTACAGGATCATCTGTACTGAGTTTCTTAAGTAAGTGTTGCCATCTGATCATTCAGGATACTCCCTTGTGACGCAAAATAGTCACATCCCATTTTTAGGTCTTCGTTGAACACGAAGTTGCCCAATAGTACATCATTCCAATGGGGTTAAAAATAAACCTAATTGTTGTTTCACTCAAATAGAAACTTAAAAAGTGTAGTTTAAGACTTGTATTCAAGCATATTTTTTAAGAACACCTGCTGCATATTTCAAGCTTAGGCAGATTTTATGCTATGTTTTGCACATCTTGCGTGAATTGGCTTTTATCATTGATTCATTCAATTATCGAATACAAGGAGACATGGAATGGCGTATTTATTTAAAGTGTTAATCTCTAAAATATTAATATCGCTAGTCCTCATCTTTAGTTTTCATCTCGCGTTAACAAATGCCGCCGAGGCGCCAAAGCCTAGATTGACCCTAGAGCAAAAAGCCGATAAGGCACGCATCGACTCACAGCGATTAGAACAGGCTCAATTAGAAAAGGCCCGTCAAGCCACTAAAGAGACGACAGAGCGGGAAGATAAAATTAAGCAACAATCCCAAACCAACGATTGGGAAGCGCAGCAAAAACTTAAGGCACAAAAACAGTTCGACGAAAGAGAAAGTCGCGAGCAAAAATATTTACGGGAAGCAAAAGAAGCCGCCGCAAAAGAGCGTAAAATCCCTAAACCTTAATCAGGCCATCGATATAGTCGATTTCAGCTGGTCAGTGCTAGCATTATTTGTGGGCATTACGACTATTCTCATTACTATGCACCTTAATATCCCTAGGAATTGTTGTTGAATATCTGCCCCTTATGTCATGGCGTTGAATTACTCGCTTATCATCAAGATAGGAAGCGTAGCTACCAGCAATGCCAAACCTGCCAACTGGTGAGCGTGCCTTCTGAGTTTTATCTTTCGGCCGAGGCAGAAAAAGCCGAGTACGATAAGCACGAGAATCATGCCGATGATCTCGGCTATCAAACATTTTTAAATCGCACACTCGAGCCACTACTTAGCCGTGTTAGCATTTCGGCCCAAGGGCTCGATTTTGGCTGTGGAGAAGGTAAGGCATTGAGTCTAATGGCAAAGGCGCGCGGTTATCAGATAGATAATTACGACCTTTATTACGCTAATAATCCCGAAACGTTAGCCCGCCAATACGACTTTATTACCTTAACCGAAGTCATTGAACACGTGAGTGGTGCCGCAGGGTTACTTGCCCAGCTTGATAGGTTATTAAAACCTAATGGCATTTTGGCTGTTATGACCAAGCGTGTGCAGGATAAAATCGCATTTGCCCGCTGGCACTATAAAAACGATCCCACCCACATCAATTTTTACGCCGAAGCGACCTTTGAGTGGCTCGCGCATCACTATGGCTGGCGACTCGAAATTATCGATAAGGACGTAGTCTTCTTGCATAAAGAGATGCATAAAGGAATTCATCAGTCGAGTTAATGCTGTTGTCGCTTAAATGTACTTATCATCAATTTGTGACGCTATAGATGCCTGATTTTCTATGGGTTTTGTTGTAATGCCAGTGGCTATTACTAATACTTCAAGCTCTGACTCAAGATTAGGGTTAGCCGTTAGCCCGATAATCACTAGGGCATCGTGGGGGGCGTTGTTTGTTTAGCACGCCTATCTGATTGTATTAACTGAGTTCTATGGTGTTCCTCGCGACTACACGCACAATTGCCGCTAGTGCTTGGTCTATATCATCGAGTAGTGGATGTTGCACCAAACGTTTACTCGTATTCTGCGTGTGGTTTGCAAGACGCTCGACTAATTCGTTCACCGATATTTTGCGGGGCGAGCGAGGGTTCAAACTGAGTAAGGGTCACTTGACGCTGAAAATTAGGCTGTATATCTAGTTAACCTGAGATCGGTTTAACGAGCCATAACTGCAATAGCATTAAACTCCCCGTTAGTGAGGTTCAGTTGTGGCTTATTGTCTTTCAATTGATAGGCGATGAGTCCCGCAATCATATTCAGCATAAAACCATGCACACTGCGATGTCTTGAGTGTTCTATTTGAGAGATATTTTTTAACTGGTCGTTGATGGTTTCTATGATGAAACGTCTCGACAGCATCGCTCTATCCCACAACGACATCGCTTTTGCTTTCATATTCTTACGCACGTTCGTCACCAACTTCACGCCTTTCTCCAGCAATTCACTGGACAGCGCTTTACTGATATACCCTTTATCAGCATAGAGTTTATTCATGTCACTGTGCACCATCTCACTGTGCACCATC
>NZ_JAKKRM010000026.1:0-42056 GCF_025654295.1 Shewanella sp. SM23 | reverse complement strand
CTATGATGAAACGTCTCGACAGCATCGCTCTATCCCACAACGACATCGCTTTTGCTTTCATATTCTTACGCACGTTCGTCACCAACTTCACGCCTTTCTCCAGCAATTCACTGGACAGCGCTTTACTGATATACCCTTTATCAGCATAGAGTTTATTCATGTCACTGTGCACCATCTCATTCACCGGTTTTGTGTCATGTACATTCGCAGGGGTCACTTTGGCCGCCACGATTCCGCCTTGATGATTCATAATCAAATGCAGCTTAAAGCCATAGAACCAACCCATGGTGCCTTTACCTCTGCACGCAAGTCCAGCTAAGGTTTTATGGCGATGAATACGTAGGTTATGACACACTTTGATGCTGGTTGAATCAACAAATTCGATGCCAGTAGGGTCACTCTTAAGGCTGGCAAAGTAGCTGCAAAGCGGCACTAAAGCAGTGGGCATCACCTCAAGAAAGCGGGTATAGCTGAGTAAATTGGGAAAAGCGGATTTGTAGAAATGAGCCAGATAGCCGATGTAGAAGTTCTTGAAATCACGGTGGTGAGACATCTGAAAAAGTATGATGATGGTCATCACTTCGCTCATCGTCATACGGCCAGCGCGTTGACGCTTGCGTGTACCATCGGTTAACAGCGTTTTTTCCCATTCTGGAATAAAAACAGCGCAAAAATCATCGACATCACAAAACACTTCCACTAATTTATGCATAGGCCCTCCGGTGTGATGGGGTTTCTCTTGGTCGAAAGATCCGATCACTTGGAGGGCTATTAGTTCAACATTTCTTATCCCGAGTTCAGGTTAGTTAATAAGGTATGGCTGGAATAGCTGCATAGTAAGTAATAGAAGGCTGCGACAAAATCTGTCGCAGTAATATGAAAATAGAATTTATGTAGTTAATTCGATTAAATAAGTTCGCCAAGTGTATATGTTAGCGGTATAAAGCAAACGGATTAACACTGCGGCCAAGTGTCAAGATGAAGGAATAAATACAATGGATGTTAAGACGTATCTACAAGCATTGAGTGCTATTTACGCCAACATGAATCAAACATTAGAACTGGATCGTGGCTTATCAAACTCAGTTTTAGATGAAGCCGAAAAACAATTAGGTTTTACACTTATTTCCCCGTTAAGGGAGCTTTGGGGATATGCCAATGGCGGCAATGAGTGGAGCACAGTCTTTGCCCGAAAAGATTACTTTTGCCGGTATGATTTTTTGTCACTAGCCTCATCATTTAAATTTCGTGACCGAATGAGAAAACAGGCCCAGTACTACGTTGATTACCACGAGCCAGAAGTGCGGGATCCCAAAATCCAATCAGGATGGTATCAAGAAGGTTGGTTGCCCTTCGCTCAATTTGGGGGCGGCACATTACTCTTGATTGCGGATCATTCACCCTCAGCATTAGGTAAAATGGGACAAGTCATCGCATACACCCATGACCCCGATATGATGGACTTTATCAGCCCAAACCTAAGCCAATTTTTTGCACAATCCTTGGCGCAAATCGCACTATATCCAGGTGAATTAATTGAGGATTAAGGATAACGAAAATGAACGATCCATTATTCAACAAACCTAGTGAACTGATTATTGAAGGTGAGCTTCAGGGCAACGATAAGTTACGCATAAAAATGCTCGAAGACGTTTCTCTGATGACACAAGAGACGAAGTATCAAATTCTAAATGCTATGCTCAAAATGCATAAATATTTTGAAAATTATTGCGGTGATTTGGAGGTTTCTTTAAATACAATCAATGAAATAGCAGAAAATACCCAGCCGTTGTACATTATATTGGATGACACCAGCACAATGGAGACTCGGGCAATTCGTTATCATTACGCCTGCAACTGGGAAACCGATCATGGGGTAGAAGTGATGGTACTCAATGGTAATCAAGTGATTTTTGTGGGCAACTGCGGTTACACCTATGGTGTGTTATTAGCCTCCATTGATAGTGCTTTATCCCTTCAAGATGAAGAGCTTAATTTTCTATGAGTTGCTGACTAAATTTTACTACTATTATTCCCGCGCAATACTGTGTTACTCAGAAAGGCAATTTTAGCTAAGCATTTTAGCCAGACATCTACATATGATGGCTCTTGTTCAAGTAATTTTAGCCAGTATAGGTGGTAGAGAAACCGAAAGTGCATTATGTTGTTGATTTAAAATGGGTGGCTAGACTTTGGCGGGTAAACCAAGCTAAGGAGCCAAAACGTAACAAAGCGTTTAAAATCCTTCGCTTTACTCACTGGAAGTTCAAACTACTGCTTCAGTTTGAAACTCCTTTAACACGGAGTTAACTTCTTATGACACCTGAATATCTAGCCAAACAAGTTGAATTTATTGACTGGCTCTCGGCTGCAAGTCCCATTGAAGGCGTATTGGGTTCTACATATGGATGGGAGTGGCTGCCTACAAGCAGAGATCAAGAGGATCCTTTGAATGGTCCGAAAAAATGTGAGGAAACAAAAGACGCGGAGATGCTTGTGTATAAATCGGCGCTCAGATCTCTGAGAAAAATTGGCCGGTCACATCCTTTGCTTGTGTATGGTCCTCATGATTTTACTGAGAGCTTTAGAGGCGGCGCACTCTTTGCCTTCAAAATGGCAGCGAGAGAGGCCGCTCTCAGACAAAAGGGCGTATGGAGTGAGGTGGCTGAGTTGTATAGCCAAGGCCGATGGCCATGTGGTTTTAAAGAAAATCGTGAATTTGTTGTTTTGTGACTAAAGCTAACTATGCCAAGCATTAGGACAGCTTTTCCGTTGCCTTGAGTTTCTTTAACTGAGATCCGCCATCCCTATCTTTTTTCAGGTTGATTTATCTAAAAGCTGGATTCCAGCCCACAGCATTGCGGGAATGACGGTTAAAGACAGCCTCTAATGAAGCACAGTCTTTTTTACCTTTATCATTAAATCTATTAACAATTTCTCCTTGTCCGTGTAGTTTAGGTAGCTTATAAAAACAACAATAGGCTATCGCTATGACTTTACCCTCAGTATCACTTGCTGCATCAACATCATTTGAATTTAAGCCCCTAGTAAATAAATCCCATTTTTCTAAGACCTTACTCGCTTCAGCCTTAGCCTTGAGTTTTATGGGCACGGGTTTTAATTCGGCGCAAGCGGCGACCAGTGCTATGCCTGATGCGGCTAAGTTGGCGGCGGGTGTGGAGCAAAAGGTGATCGACTGGCGTCGTGATTTGCATCAACACCCTGAGTTGTCTAACCGTGAGTTTCGCACCAGCAAGATTATTGAAAAACATCTGAAATCCTTAGGATTAGAAGTGCAAACGGGTGTGGCACATACGGGCGTGGTGGCCATTTTGAAAGGCGGGAAGCTGAAGGGCGGCAAGCCTGGTCCGTTGATTGCGATTCGAGCGGATATGGATGCACTGCCTGTGACTGAAGTGGTCGATGTGCCTTTTGCCTCTAAGGCGACTGACACTTATCGCGATCAAAAAGTGGGTGTGATGCATGCCTGTGGGCACGATACCCATGTGGCCATGTTAAT
This sequence comes from Shewanella sp. SM23, assembly GCF_025654295.1. Taxonomy (NCBI): domain Bacteria; kingdom Pseudomonadati; phylum Pseudomonadota; class Gammaproteobacteria; order Alteromonadales; family Shewanellaceae; genus Shewanella; species Shewanella sp. SM23. The sequence goes on along the minus strand of NZ_JAKKRM010000026.1, from coordinate 38,536 downwards.
GGGCGTGGCCGAAAACTTGGTTAAAGTGAAAGACAGCCTAGCGGGGGATGTGATGTTTATCTTCCAACCCGCTGAAGAAGGTGCGCCAGAGGGTGAAGAGGGCGGCGCGGAATTGATGCTCAAAGAAGGGCTGTTTGCTCAGCGCAAACCCGAGCAAGTATTTGGTATGCATGTCACCTCGAGTATGCCGAGTGGCATGATTGGCCTGCGCAGTGGCCCTGCGATGGCGAGTGAGGATTCTTTTACCATCAAAGTGAAAGGCCGCCAAACCCACGGTTCGCGCCCTTGGAATGGGGTCGACCCTATTGTCGCTGCGGCGCAAATTATTACCAATGTGCAAACGATCGTCAGCCGTCAGGTGGATATCACTAAAGCCCCTGCCGTGGTGAGTTTTGGTGCGGTTAATGGTGGCATACGCTCTAATATTATTCCCGATGAAGTCGAGCTGATTGGTACTATTCGCACCTTCGACCAGCCCATGCGCGCCGATATTAAAGTGCGTTTAGCGCAAATGGCCGAGCTGTCGGCGAAAACCCTTGGTGCGACCGCGACCACAGAGATCCAGCCAGGTTACCCTGTAGTGGTCAATAATCCCGAGTTAGTCGCTAGTATGAGGCCTGTGCTTGCCAGTGTGGTGGGCGATAAGATGCTGATTGAACCTGGGTTAATCACAGGTGCCGAGGACTTTTCCTTCTATGCCTTAGAGTCTCCTGGGATGTTTTTCTTCCTCGGGGTGACACCAAAGGGAACGGATCCAGAAACCGCGGCCAGCAATCATTCTCCGGCTTTTTATGTAGATGAAAGCGCGCTAAAAGTGGGAGTTGAGGCCATGACTAAAGTGGCGTTGACTGCGCTAAATGCGCAATAAGTCGGACAGACGTTATTCCGTAAGCTCTTCGGTATAACTTGAGCTTACAAAAAATCGGCGCTGGATACGCTTTCTGCGCTTGATTTGTTAAACAATTTACCTCTATATGTGGATATTTACAGCAAGGAGCAAACCAAATGAAGCGCACGCTATCGGCTCTTGTGTTGGCCATGGGATTTTTGACTCCCCTAAGCCAAGTACAGGCCACCACGGCAGAAGACATTAAGAGTTTCACGCTAGATAACGGCATGAAAATCATGGTGCTAGAAGATGCCTCAATTCCCAATGCCAACATGTATTTGTTTTGGAAAGTCGGTTCACGTAACGAAGTGCCCGGCATTACCGGTATTTCGCACTTTTTCGAACACATGATGTTTAACGGTTCGAAAAAGTACGGCCCGAAAATGTTCGACCGCACTATGGAAGCCGCAGGTGGTGCGAACAATGCGTATACCACTGAAGACATGACGGTTTATACCGATTGGTTCCCCGCCAATGCGCTCGAAACTATGTTCGATCTCGAGGCTGACCGCATCGCTAACTTAGATATCAACCAAGCCATGGTCGATAGCGAACGTGGCGTAGTGCAGTCGGAGCGTTCCACTGGCTTAGAAAACTCTAACTGGAATGCCCTCGAAGGCGAAATCAAAGGTGTGGCGTTTTTAGCCCACCCTTATTCGTGGTCGGTGATCGGCCATGAGTCGGATATCGCCGCTTGGTCGCTGGAAGATTTAGTCCAGTACCATAAAACCTATTACGCGCCGAACAATGCCGTGGTCGTGATTGCCGGTGATGTAAAGCTTGCCCAAGTAAAAGCCTTGGCAGACAAGTACTTTGCGCCTATTCCGGCACAGACTCCGCCTAAAGCGATTCGCACTGTCGAACCTGAGCAAAAGGGTGAGCGTCGCACCTTTGTGCAAAAGGCATCGGTCAGCACACCTAATGTGATGTTGGCGTATCACATTCCAGCGGCAACTCATGCGGATTTTTATGCGCTGGACTTATTAAGCTCGATTCTAAGCCAAGGTAATAGCTCGCGTTTATATCAATCATTGGTTGATAAACAAGTGGCCTTAGAAGCGCAAACCTACATGCCGATGTCGGTCGATCCTAACCTCTTCTATGTGATGGGTGTTGCTACACCTGAGGTGAAAGCCTCGACGCTGGAGCATGCGTTGATTGAGCAAATCGATGCGATTGCGGCCCAAGGTATTACCCAGCAAGAATTGGATAAAGTTAAAAATATTAAGTTGATGGATTTTTATCGCTCGATGGAAACCATTAATGGTAAGGCTAATACCATAGGCACCTATGAGATGTATTTTGGCAGTTACGACAAGTTATTTAATGCACCTGAAGCCTATAACAAGGTGACGCCTGCGGATATTCAACGAGTTGCCCAAACCTACTTACGTAAATCGAATCGCACTGTGGCTGTGCTGGCGGCAACTGAGGAGTCTTCCCTATGAAATCGACAGCAGTGAAATCACTTAAGATGGCATCACTTGGGAAATCGTCTAAGTTAATGGCAGCATTGGCTTTAGGCACAAGCTTAATCATAGCGGGCTGCGCGGCGACATCGGCACCAAAGCGGGTCGATACTGGCAGCTTTGCGATGCCAAGTTACGATAAGTTTGTGTTAGATAACGGCTTAACTGTGTACTTAATGCCGCAGCGCGAAGTGCCGTTAATTACCTTAAATGCCGTGGTACGCGCCGGTGCAGTGAATGACACCACCGCAGGCGTGGCACAAATGACAGCAGAAGGTTTGTTGTTAGGTGCGGCGGGGAAATCTAAGGCGGATATCGAGCAGCAAGTGGATTTTCTCGGTGCAAGTTTAGTGGCCGAAGCGGATAAGGAAGGCAGTTATCTGAGTGCTGACTTTATGGCGAAGGACATTGACTTGATGCTGGGCTTATTTAGCGCGGCGATGTTAACGCCTGATTTTGATGCCGCCGAGTTCGATAAACTCAAACAGCGCGCGATTGCTGGGCTGCAGCAGGATAAAGAAAGCCCACGAGCGGTGATTGGTCGTTACTTCGATAAGCTCGTATTTGGTGCACATCCTTATGGTAATGCGGCTTCGGGTAACAGTGATTCGCTTGAACAAGTGACTGTGTCGCAGCTGCGCGCCTTCCATAAGAGTTACTATCAACCTTCCAATACCGCGATAACTGTTGTGGGTGACTTTGATGTGGCGACGATGAAAGCCAAGCTGGCGCAAGCCTTTGGTCAGTGGCAGGGCAGCGAAAAGCTGGTGCAGCCTGATTTAAACCAAGGTTTGCCTCAGTTGAGTGAGGCCAAAGTCTTGCTGGTGGATAAACCCGATGCAATCGAAACTACTTTTGTGATTGGGGGCTTAGGTATTAGTCGTGACAATCCAGACTATGTAGGTTTAACGGTAGTGAACACTATTTTAGGTGGTCGTTTCACCTCTTGGCTTAACGACGAGCTGCGGGTGAACGCGGGGCTAACCTATGGCGCGCGCTCAGGTTTTAGCCCTTATACCGATTCGGGCGTATTCACAATCAGCACTTTCACTAAGACGGAAACCACTCAAGAAGCGATGGATCTAGCCTTAAAAACCTATGCACGTTTATGGGAGAAAGGTGTAGATCAAGCGACTTTAGATTCGGCTAAAGCCTATGTTAAGGGTCAGTTCCCGCCTCAGTTTGAAACCTCAGGTCAGCTGGCAGGGCTCTTATCTGGCATGTATTTGTACGGTTTCGATGATAAGTTTATCAATGAGTTCCAAGCTAAGGTGGATGGTTTGACCTTAGAAGAAACCCAAAGGTTAGTGAAAACTTACTTCCCGCAAAAAGATCTGCAATTTGTGCTGATTGGCAATGCGGCTAAGATTGCACCGATTGCTGCTAAGTACGGCAAAGTGCAAACCGTCGATATTAAAGCCACGGGATTTGGCCAATAAGCCATCATTGCGAGGCTTGATTCGATAAAGAAAAGGTCTGCATAGTGCAGACCTTTTGCTTTTCTGTTCTAGGTTCTAGGTGCTGCGTTTATTGTCCACCTGGCTTAGCATAATGGGTCATCCAATCTTTCACTTGGTTATACCAATAGATAGAGTTATTGGGTTTCATAACCCAATGATTTTCATCGGGGAAGTAAATCATCCGTGATTCCACATTGCGAGTTTGCAGGGTGCGGAACAGTTCAAATCCTTGTCCCACAGGTACCCGGTAGTCGAGCTGACCGTGGCTGACTAAGGTCGGAGTGTTAAAGTTAGCCGCAAAGTAATGCGGAGAAATAGCTTTATACAGCTCAGGATTATCCCAGTAGTTGCCAAATCGGGTGCTGTGCACGGCAAAATCCGACGCCATTTGTGAATACATGTCGTAAACCGCAGCGTGGATCAACAAGGCTTTAAAGGGATGTGGTTGACCTAAAATAATTGAGGTCAGATAACCGCCGTAACTTGCGCCACCCGCCACCATGCGGTCGCTGTCTATCCAGCTTTGCTGTTTAAACCAGTCGGCCGCCTTGAGCACATCTTCGAGGGATTTATTCTTCCAATCTGGGTTAATCGCATCGGCAAACGCTTGTCCGAAGCCGCTAGAACCATGGAAGTTTGGCCAAGCAGTGACATATCCCCAAGAGGCGAAGGTTTGTGCGTTCCAACGGTAATGGAAACCGTCGGTAATGGCGTTATGTGGCCCGCCGTGAACCAGCATAAAGAGGGGATATTTTTTACTGCGATCAAATCCGGGGGGATAGTGAACCCACATTTGAATATCTTGATCTTGATATCCCTTGTAGGTCACTGATTCGTAAGTGCCTAAATCAACATCTTTGAGAATATCGTCATTAAAATTCTCTAGGCGTACCGTCTTACCATTGCGGGGATTAATGCTGACCAAGCGCGCTGGGTGCAAAAAGCTCTCGTTGGTGGCAATCAGTTCACCGTCTTTGCCTATGGCGGGTTGGCCAAAGTCAGTTGCCTCTGTAATGGCTTTGACTTTACCGTTTTTGGCATCGATATGATAAATGCGGTTAGTGGCGGCATCTTCGATGGTGGCATAAAAGCCTTTACTGTCGGGGGTCCAATTAAATTGGCTGACCGAGCGATCCCAGTCTGGTGTTAGCGTATTAAGTTTGCGGCTATCAATATCCAGTAACATCAGCCTTATGGTATCGGCATAGAAACCGGGGATTTTCTGACGGGTAAAAGCCAGCGTTTTGCCATTGGGACTAAAGCTGGGATCAGCATCTGCGGCTTGATTTTCTGGGGTGATATTCTCTGCTTTACCACTGCCAATCGTCGCAAGGAAAATATCCAGTTTAGGGTCGACACGGTTGTCTGATCCATAAGTACTGAAGGCAATTAAGCGTTCATTAGGCGAAATATCGTAACTTGAACTGCTTTGGCTCGAGCGTGGTAACTCATGGCCGAGCGCTTGCGTCACGGATTCGACTTCGCCGCCCGAAGCGGGGATCTTAAATACATGGGCTTGGCGACGTTCATCTAACCAATGATCGAACTGAGCGTAGGGCAAAGCATTCCACTGGCGAGCGGAGACCTTATTGTCCTCGTCGGCTTTTAGTTGGGTTTTCATCTCGTCCCATGTTTGATTTGGGAATACATTGCTGATGAAATACAAATGCTTGCCAACCCATTTAATACCATTTACGCCAGTAGGTATGTCGGTTAAGCGCTGCGCTTCACCCGGACCGTCCATAGGCAATAGGTAGATTTGGCCTGCGTCGTCTTCATTTCGCTCACTCACAAAGGCCAAGGTTTTGCCGTCGGGCGAAAACACGGGCTCGCTCACCTTTAACCCTTTGACTGTAATAGCGCGATTATTTTTACCTTCGCCATCAAAACGCCATAACTGGGTCGAACCTTTATCTTCCTTCAGATCATATTCTGTGACTGGCGCAATAATATGCTCACCAGAGGGCGATACGACTGGGGTACCAATACGCTTAAGTTGCCAGAGTAATTCCACCGAGAGCGGTTTACCCTGCTCCGCAAATGCTGAGCCGAATGGCATCAACAGACAGAGCAATAAGATTCCTGTCTTCTTCACTGTGAGTCTCCTTATCATACATATAGTTATAATGATTTTATTTGTAGTGCAGATTCGAGAGTATAGAAACCGAGCATGAAAGCAAACTGAGTGATAACCCATAGCGGGACGCTTTGTGTAAGCATCTGTGAATGGTTGTCGGCTAATTGTGATTTGTTGATGACAGAATTACAGGCTAATCTAGGGTGATATTTCGGCTGAGGACTAGGTAGATGCAGAATAAAATCAACCGATTAAGACTATTATGGGGAGTGACAATTGCACTGAGTACTGTTATTCCTCTGGCTGCGCACGCGGCTAAGGTAAGTTTTAGTGAGTTTTGCCCTCAGTTTACCGGTCAATGGGTGGGCGATGCCGCCAAAGTGGGGGAAGTGCCACGAAAAGTCACAGTCACCGGATTTTGCTCCCATGATATGCGGCAGCTGTTATTGTCTGTGAGTGTTGGCACGCGTGCGCCCTATAGTGAAACCTGGTGGTTTAGGGAGCAGGGCGAGCAAGTGTTGTTGACCTATTACGATGGCGTGTCCCAAGAGAAGCAGCAAGTCTTTAGCTTATATCGTCAAAATGGCGATTATTCTTTGCTGGGTGAGGGCGTGGTGACTGCCCGGTCTGCGTTAATTCAATTACTGTTTGAGGTAAAGGGGGCGGGTGCTCAAGCTAACGCATGGCAATGGACGCAGAATATTCAATATTTAGATGATGATGTTGATCGCTATCAGCTTTTTCGCGGGATAGAGATGACGCCAGTCGCGCCATCTCCTTAGTCGCCAATCCGATTTACCTTCGATAGCGCTTAAAGTGCGCCAGCAAAATCCAGTTGGCGCCACGCTTCATAGCTGATAATTGCCACCGCATTAGACAGATTCAAGCTACGGCTGGTGGCCGCCATGGGGATGCGTAGTCTCTGCTCAGTGGGGATGGATTCGATAATCGCCATCGGTAAACCTCGGGTTTCTGGGCCGAATAGCAGCACATCGTCTTTGGCAAAACTCAGCTCTGTATGCGGGCGACTCCCCTTAGTGGTGCAGGCCATAATGCGTTTGCCTGCCATGGCTTCGAGGAAAGCATCGAAGTCTTTATGGCGAGTCACATTGGTTAAGTCGGCATAGTCCAAACCCGCGCGGCGTAGCTTTTTCTCTTCTAGATCAAAACCTAATGGCTCAATCAAATGCAGCTGGCAGCCATTGTTTGCGCAAAGGCGAATGATATTACCTGTGTTAGGTGCGATTTCTGGCTCATAGAGTGCGATATGGAACATACTGGCCCGCCTGTAGAAAATGACGGCCGATTATACGGCAAACGGCGCCCAAGCGCAGTGTCTGTTGTGGGTGGATTTGGCTAAGTTCATGCAATAGAGGTTGTAATCGGTGGAATTGTTAGCTCAAGGCTTGCCTGTTTTATTATCTCAAAGTAATATATCTCAACATCAAGATACTTTTTAAGAAGTCATTATGCCCTTTATTATTGCGTTACTCGCTCCTGTATTTTGGGGGACAACCTATGCGTTAGTGAGTCTCTACTTACATGACATGTCGCCCTACTGGGTAGCCGTGTGGCGCGCGCTGCCTGCGGGGATTCTGATGTTGATGCTGCGTCCTCGCTTGCCAACGCTGGTGTGGTCAAGGCTCGGTTTGCTGGCTTTTTGTAATATCGGCGCCTTCTTCACCTTGTTATTTATCGGCGCGTATCGTTTACCGGGCGCAGTGGCGGGTACCTTAGGGGCGACGCTGCCGTTAATTTTCTTAATTTTAGCTTGGGTGATTGATAAAAAACGCCCAGGAATGAAGTGGTTATTATTAGGTTTGATGGGATTAGGTGGGGTCATTTTACTGCTTAACCCTTCGGCAGATCTCGATCCTATCGGCGTACTTTGCATGCTGAGTGCCACGACGTTAATTGCCTTTTCTTCTCGCTGGATGCAAAAGTGGGATGTGGGTGACTTTTTAGTGCTGACCGCGTGGCAGCTATTATTGGGCGGTTTGATGCTGATCCCACTGGCTTGGTTTATGGCTGGGCCACCGCAGCTACCGAGTATGACGCTTGTACCTTCACTGATATGGTTAGTGATTGCCAACACCGCCGTTGCCTATTGGGCTTGGCTGTGGTCTATGCGAAACTTAGGGCCAGAAATCATGGGTATGGTCGCTTTAGTCAACCCTGTGGTTGCCGTATCATTAGGGGTCATGATTGTGGGGGAAACTTTAGATATGCGCCAATGGATGGGAATAGCTGTGATTTTATTGTCACTGTTATTGATGAAGTTGCCGCAGAATTTAAGGTTAAATCCATTTAAAAAAGTGCAACCCTAGTCATTATTTTGGGGTGAATGAGGCATAGATGCTAAAACGTTTGGATCTGAATTTACTGCCCGTACTCGAAATTCTACTTGAGGAGCAAAGCGTGACCGCCGCTGCTGCGCGGTTGCATTTGAGCCAGTCGGCGGTGAGTAAACAGCTCACACGTTTGAGGGAAGTATTTGATGATCCTTTATTTGAGCGTACCGCCTACGGCCTAAAACCGACGCCCAAGGCTTTGTCACTCGCGCCTGAGTTGCGCCAATGCTTACAGCAATTGGCGCAATTTACTCGGCCGGACACCTTCGAACCCGCCTTGAGCCAACGACAGTTTAGAATGCATTTGGTCGAAACCACCTATTCACTGACCTTTCCCCATTTTATGCCCATGTTGCTCACTCAAGCGCCCGGTGTGAGTCTCAATTGCCAAACGTGGCGACTCGATACCATGGACAGATTACTGCGCTGCGACATCGACTTAGCCATAGGTTGCCGCGAGTGGGACGAGCGCTCGCCCATGCATGTGAATAATATTCCCGATGACTTATGCCATGTTGAGTTAGTGCAGGATTATCCAGTGTGTTTGATGCGTCGTGATCATCCGGCGTTAACACAAGAATGGAATTTAGATACCTTCTTGAGTTATCGCCATCTGCAAGTGGCCTTTGGCGGTTTAGAGCATTGGTTGCTGGATGATGTGTTGCAACTCGAGGGCCGTAAACGGGATATTGCCGTGAATATGACCGACTTTCAGAGTGCTCTCACCCTGTGTGAACAGAGCGATTTGATCCTCTGTGCACCTTCGCGCTATGCCTTGGCTGTGATGAAGTCTTTTGAGCTTCAGTCTTTACCATCACCCATCAAGCTGATCCCCGGTGCGTATTTATTGATGTGGCACAAACACTTCGAACACGACTTGAGCCATAAATGGCTGCGAGAGTTGATTATTAGCCAAGTGCTGCGTTCGATTACACCTCAGTTTTAGGCTCTTTTGGCGCCGTTAACCAAGCGGTTAATGTGGGTAAGACTGCTTTTCCATCCGCTAGCCCTTGTTGATAGACGGCGGTCACCTTATCGATATTGCGACCGAGCCTGGATAAATTAAGTGGCAGTGCTGGACGGATCACAAAGGCGTTATTCGCTGCAACGGCTTGATCTAACTCGGTTAATGCTTGATTATAAACTCGGTGGCGCTCACTTAACGCATGGGCAACTGCGGGGTAGCGTTTATAGGTTTTGCGGGCTAACCAATTCATTTTCATCGCGGATTTTTGGTAATGCTGATCTTGAGTCAAGATCACCACTTGGCGTGCATAACCATCTTTGCGTGATTGCGCTAACGGTATCGGTTCGCCGATGCCGCCATCGAGGTAATGGTGTTGGTTAATCACGCTGGGTTTAGACATAAAAGGCAGGCTAGAGGAGGCAATGAGCACGTTGAGTAATTTATCGTGGTCGTTAAAATCAGCCATACCAAAGTAATCGGTGTTTCCTGTATTGCAGTTAAAGGCGCCGACCTTGAATTCGGTATTACTATTTAAAAATGTATCAAAATCAAATGGCAGCAACTCATAAGCCATGCGACGGTAGGTAAAGTCTGTATTGACATAATTACCCGTTGCCAGCCAATGGCGGATGCCCATATAGCGTTTGTCATTGAGATATTGCTGCTGAATGTGGAGATTGCGACCAAATTGGCGGGATACATAGGACGCGGGATAAATGGCACCTGCAGATACCCCAATTACATAGTTGAAGTGAAGTGACTGCTGTAAAAACGCGTCTAATACACCTGCGGTATAAATGGCCCTGAGGCCACCACCTTCCAACACTAAGGCCACATCTTTCATCGAGTTACATCTTTTTATCGGTTTATCACCGCAGAATACCCCAGCTTAGCGCAGAAATGAATGCGTGTAAGGTATCCTCAAGATGCGTGACCAACATCAAGATGATGTGACTTTTTCTTAGTTTTAATTGGTAAGATATTGGTTACGTTATCGTTTACGTCATCTTTTTGATGGCCCAGATTAACATGATAGGCTTGGTGAAAATCTGTCTGACTAAAGTATTGGCTAAGTGCATTGAGCGCTTCTTTCACTTTTGCGGGCTGCTTATCTCGCGCCGACGTTACGCTATAAACACTGTAGGTATTGAGTGACCATTCGGGTAATAGGGTGACCAGTTGGCCGCTTTCGAGGTATTTGTGTACTTCAGGTTCGGGCAGGGCGGCAAATCCTAGACCATCGAGTGTGAGTTGAATTAACGCCTGCATATTGTTGACGCTAATTCGCTGGCTTGTCAGTTCAAAACACGCTTGGCTGAAGGCGTGGGTTAAGATATCGCCTTTAGCATAAGTGTGATAGATCCGATTTAATTCAGTTAATTCCTTTGGGTGGCTAAGGTTTTTATGCATTGGCAGATAATTAGGTGAGGCGCACAGTAACATACGCCAATCGGCTAAATGGCGGGCAATTAGGTTGGAATCCGATAAGGGGCCGATGCAAATCGCCAGATCGATACCGTCGTTGACTATATCTATCGGGCCATCTTGCAGCAGTAAATTCAAACTTATCTGTGGATGTGCTGCCAACAGGTAATTAAAAGGTTCGCTTAACAGGCCGCCGCCAAATCCTATAGGCGCGGCAATCTTTAATTCCCCTGATGGAATACCTTTCAAGTTATTAAGTTTCTGCTCTGTGCTTTCGACTATCGCTATGACCTTGCGGCAATTCTCGTAGAACAAACTGCCCGCTTCGGTGAGTGTGAGGTTGCGGGTATTGCGGTGGAACAGGCTGATCCCCATGTCCATTTCGAGCTTGGTCACTTGCTGACTTACCGCCGACGAGCTGAGATTTAATTGCTGTGCTGCGGCACTCATTGAGCCCTTTTCTGCGATTGTCGCAAAAACGATCATCCCTTTGATCATGTTTTTATTCATTTTTAAGTAACTCTTACAAGTGAATACCTAAAGTCTAACTTGAGCTGATTGTAACATAGAGATACATTGCCGTATTGAAAATTGTTCTCATTTACAATCTTTGCTCTAATGGAGACTTGTCGGTTATGTTGTTAAGTCGTAAGAAGTACCTCGCTCAAGTGATCACCGCTTTATGTTTGTTGCCCACAGTACCAGTAACAAATGCCCTTGCGGATACCGCGTCAGATAAAGAAAAGATGATGGAAAGAATCGTGGTGACTGCATCGGGATTTGAACAGCAAATTCGCGATGCGCCAGCTTCTATCAGCGTGATCACCCGTGAGGATCTGGATAACCGCTTCTACCGCGACTTAACCGATGCCATGTTAGAAGTGCCCGGCGTAGTGATTACGGGCGGTGCAGACCGTCAGGATATCAGTCTGCGGGGCATGGGTAATCAATACACGTTAATTTTAGTGGATGGTAAACGCCAATCCTCGCGCGAGACACGGACCAACAGTGACGGCCCAGGCGTTGAAGGCGCTTGGACGCCACCATTGGCGGCCATCGATAGAATTGAAATTGTTCGCGGGCCTATGTCATCACTTTATGGTTCGGATGCCATTGGTGGGGTAATTAACATTATCACTCGCAAAGTGCCAAACGAGTGGCAGGGTGAGGTGCGACTCGACAGCACTTTGCAGGAAAAGTCTGACTCGGGAAATGTGTATCAAGGCAACTTTTTCGTCAACGGTGGTTTGATCAAAGATCTGCTAGGGATGCAACTTTATGGTCAATATACCCAGCGTGAAGAAGATCAAATCTATGGTGGTTACCGAGGTCGCGATGCGACTAATCTGACAGCGAGATTTGCGCTCACGCCTAATGAAAATCACGATATCATGTTTGAAGTTGGCACTTCTAACCAAGAACTCGACAGCAGTTTAGGTAAAACCGTCACACCGTTAGCACCGGGCGAAGCCTGTGGTCGTCGCGGTTGCCCTGAATCTTCAACGACAGAATATGAAAACAGCACCTTCTCCCTTTCACATACAGGTCGTTGGGACTTTGGTACTTCGGATAGCTATATCAAGCATGAAGTGTTTGATAATAAAACCCGTAAGATGAAAATCACTAACACGGATGCGCAATCTAGCCTTATCACTACGTTAGGCCAAAGTCATACAGCGACCTTTGGCGCAGCATTCAACCATCAAGATTTAACCGACGAAACAGGTAACCAAGTGAGTGACTTAACTGATATTAGTCGCAAACAATGGTCGGTGTTTTCCGAGGATGAATGGCGCATTGTCGATAGCTTTGCTCTGACCATGGGGCTGCGTTTGGATGATGATGAAAACTTTGGTAATCATGTCAGTCCGCGCGTTTATGGCGTGTGGGGATTAACCGACAGCACCACCTTAAAGGGCGGTGTATCAACAGGGTTTAGGGCGCCGAGTTTACGTCAGACAGTGCCCGACTGGGGACAAGTCAGCCGTGGTGGCAACATGTACGGTAATCCAGATTTACAACCTGAAACTTCAGTTAACTACGAGTTAGGTTTGTATTCTGATCTGACCGAGAGCATTACCGCCAGCGCGGGTGTGTTCTATAACGAGTTTAATGACAAGATCACCCGCGTTGCCTGTCCTGCGACTCAATGTACTGATGGTCCAAATCAATTTGGTTCTAATCCAACGACTTATGTGAACGTCGACGAAGCTGTGACCCAAGGGATTGAACTGAGTTTCGACTATCGCATTCGCTCAAACTTGAGTTTGACGGGTAACTATACCTATACGGATTCGGAGCAAAAGACAGGTGTTTATAAAGGTAGCCCATTGAATCAATTGCCTAAGCATTTGATCCAAGCGTCTTTCAACTACGAGCCTATTGATAATTTAAGCACTTGGTTAAGGGTGAACTACCGTGGCGAAGAGAGCCAACCGACGACAGGACCTTCATCGAGCAGTTTAATCGCCCCTTCTTATACTCTGCTGGATTTGGGGGCTAACTACCAGTTGAACGATAGCTTGAAATTTAGTGTGGGCATTTATAACGCCTTCGATAAGGAAATTACCCAAGAGGAATACGGTTATATCGAAGATGGCCGACGTTACTGGTTAGGTATGACCTATAGTTTTTAAATTAAAAATAGCGAGTTATAAAGAAGCCAGCACTTAGCTGGCTTCTTTTTTGATTATTCAAAATTCGGTTTACGAATAAACAGGACGCTGAGATCTTGCTTTGGCGTGAACTGTTTTTGCTGGAACTCAAAGGTGAGTGGGTCAGTTTTTTTAAGCTCGCCATCAAAACACAAACTAATAAGATCTGTGGGCTGGGATTTTTTTAGGGTGAGTTTGAAGTCCTTAATCGACCCTTGCCAGTTATTAGCTGTGACCAAAATATAGCTAAGATGGCTCCATTCGACGCCAATCTCCTGATCTTCACCGTCTTGTTTAACGATAAGGTTGCGCTTCCTAATGCCTTGCTTGGCGCTTTCATCTAAACAGGCCAGTTCAGTGTAAGTATCAATAATACTACTGGCAGTATCGGGGATACCTGTTGAGAGGCTTGGCGTGTAGCTATGGCTGATTGCGACAGATTGGCCTGCGGGAAAGGTTTGTTCCCACACAAAGTAATCACTTAGGGTAAAGGCGATTTGTTGGTTTTCATCCAACCATTGCTTGGGGAGTGCGGGTTTACCCTTGGGGACTTCGGCATATTCGGCAAAGTAAGCGACTTCATCTACACCCCAGCCAAGCTGTTTCAGCTCGGTTGAAATATCGGTTTTATCGGCAAGTTGGGCAACAAGCCTGTGTTGAGTTGGCTGGGTTTTGCCATTCACTTTAAGGGTGAAGTTATCAATACTGCTGTGATCGGCGGAGCCAAAAAACATCGGTGGCATGGGGAAGGCGATGGGGACGATAAGATCCTGCGAACTGGTGTTGGTAAACACATAATCGACCCTGACTTCGGTCTCGCTGATGAAGAGAGACTCTTTATCCATACTGATATTAGGCTGATATTTCAAGGTAATAGAGCCATTAGCATCGCCAAAACTGCTATCATTGGCAGAGGCAGTTTCTCCGTAGACGAGTAAAACTATAGCAAAAAGGGGTATGGCTAAGTGTGCTGACATGTACTTCTTAACTCTAGTTGGATGTTTTAGTATCAATGGGGAACGATTATTGCGCGCGGGCGAGGTCGATGGCCGCACTTATCGCATTTCGCGCTTGTGGGCTATTTTTCCAGCAAGTGGTGCGCAGCATGCTGGCGACTAAGTTAGCAATATCATCCACTTCGTGTTGGGCGAGTTGTTGCAGCGAGCTGATGCCAATTTCTTCGAAGCGTTTAATTACCGTAGGGCCAACGCCTTTGAGTGCTAATAAGGCTTGTTTTTCTTGTTCATTAAAACCCATAACGAATACTCCTTTATTGTTGGGATTGTGCTCAATTAATAGTACTGGGCAAGATTACCTTTAAACCGAGTTAACAAAAAGGCCCTCGAAGGGCCTGTTTAGTCTTTATGAATCAACAATCATCAATAAGTGTTACATATCGCAGGGTTTGAGTGGCTTACGCAATTGAGCGCGCACGTTGTCCATGCCTGAGTAAAACTCTTTCATCATCAATAGACCCATCATCTTGCCGTTATCGGTGACGATCAGATTGTCTGGATCTGTTGGGTCGTTTTTGATGGCGCCAATCAGTTTCATCGAGGTCATTTCTTTAAATAAGGCGGTATCTAAATTGACGCCAAAGGTTTCGCGGAAATATTTACGCGATAAACGGCCGGAGAACATGCCCAGCAAAAAGCGATATTGCATCACGTCTTTTTTGCTGTAGTTCTTTTGTTGCTCGACACCCATTTGACCCGCTGCGATGCGTTCTTGGTACTTACGTAGCGAGAAAGTGTTCACATAAAGCGTGTCATTTAAGAAACTAAATGAGCCCGAACCTACCCCTAAATATTCGTCGTAATCAATAACGTATTCGTCAAATCCTTCGTCATCGGTTTTACCAAATGCCCATGCAGATAATTGATTATATTGACCATTAAGACTGTTTAATATTTGGCGATATTGGTTTGCCATATCCGCTTGCGGCGCCGCTAATTTGCCTTTAACACTCTTACGGGTTTGATGAGTGATCATCAGCGGATAGGTGGTAATTTGTCTTGGGTCTAAGCGCGATGCCATGTCGAGATCGTGTTGGATCACTTCATCGGTTTGGCCGCGGAAACCAAAAATCAGGTCGACGTTGATAATAGGGAATAACTCTTTGGCACCCATGATCTTGTCGAAGGTTTGCTGACCCGTGCCGAATTTATCGAGTCGGTCGGTCATTTTTAAAATATCGTCATTAAAGCTTTGCACGCCGATAGACATGCGATCCACTAAGCCTTTGAGCTGTTTAAAGCCTGGGCTGTCTAAATGCTGCGGATCGGACTCGCAGGAGACTTCTTTAATGCTAGGAAATAGGGTTTTAGCGTGTTCTATGGTACGGGCTAATTCGTCTTCTAATACCGTGGTGGTACCACCACCAATGTACATAGATTCAAAGTCATAGCCGAGGGCCTTGACCATTTCCATCTCTTTACGTAATGAGATGAAGTAGGCACGCGCCTTGTCTTCCTTAAACATAAAACGGTGGAAGGTACAGTAAGAGCACAGGGTATGGCAGAAGGGAATATGTGCGTATAGCATATATTTTTTGCCTTCAACCGGTGCTGGCATCATTTCTGCGGAAAGCGTATCGAGGCGAAGATTCTTATCGACATAGTACTGCATGACCCGTTCCATCGAGCCGAGCATCCAGTTAGGGACGGTAATATTCGCTTGATAAGGCGTTGCGATAGCGCCGCTGAGCGTTTGAATAACTGATGACATAACGATTCCTATCTGAGAGTGCTAACCGTAAACACCGAAATTGCTTTAGGTAATTCACGACCACCTAGCGCAATAAGACTACCTCGTATGTAATTGTTAAAACGTGAACTGGTTATAAGTTACGGTTTCCTAACAAGGAAATCACGGGCTTTTTGTTAAGCAGATCATGTTTTAGCGATTGAGAATGCATTTTTATCATACATTTTTTAGCGGAATTTATTGTAGATTTGCGGGGTTAGCTTGCCGTGTCAGTCTAAATGCTGAGATTGAAAATCACCATTCTAGGCATTTTGTTGCTGGCGGATTAGCGCTTGTCTATCCAAGGGACGGCTGTCATCATCCGAGCGATAAAAATAACCTCTTGATGTAAAGGGCCCACTATGTTGGCAAAGGTAAACCGCTTCTTCCCGCTGTTGGCACTGATAGGCGCAATGACAGCTTATCTGATGCCGAGTTGGTTTACTGAGCTTAAATCCGCCATAGTGCCGCTGTTGGTGATCATCATGCTATCTATGGGGCTCACCTTAGATCTTCAGGATTTTGCTAATGCCTTCAAACAGAAACGTGCTGTACTCGCAGGACTCGTGCTGCAATTTTCGGTCATGCCGCTCAGCGCATTATTGATCAGTCTATTATTAGGATTAGATAGGGAACTCACCATAGGCATGGTGTTGGTGGGCAGTGTTGCAGGCGGCACCGCCTCAAACGTGGTCTGTTATTTGGCAAAAGGCGACGTGGCTTTATCGATAACCATGACGGCATTGTCAACCTTAGCGGGAGTGGTGTTAACACCACTGATTATTAAGCTGTTGATTGGGGAGATGATCGATATACCCTTCGCCGATATGCTGCTGAGTTTAGTGAAAATTGTGCTGATCCCTGTCAGCGTTGGCGTGATTATCAATCATTTTTTTAAATCGCTGGTGGCTAAAGTCGCTCCTGCATTGCCACTGATTTCTATCTTGGCAATTGTGATGGCAATTACGATTATCGTGGCGTTAAATGCCAATCAGTTTGATAAAGTTGGCCCCATTATTCTGCTGGCCGTGTTCTTACATAATGGTCTTGGTCTCGCCTTAGGCTATTTCTGTTGCCGTTTATTAGGCTTTAACCACACAGTCTGTAAAACTATCTCCATCGAAGTTGGCCTACAAAACTCCGGTCTCGCCACTGCTTTATGTATTAAATTCTTTAGCCCCATTTCTGCCATTCCCAGCGCGATATTCTCGATATGGCATAATTTGTCTGGCGCCATGTTGGCGGGATATTGGGCGAGGGAATCGCAAGATTAATAAGATGTTGCTGTCGAAAATAGATAATTCCTGTGGCCTAGCAAGCGAGGCCACAGGCTTAAATTGCTGTAACTAATTAACCGGTAATGGGGTCTCGACAGGCATGAGTGTTAGCTGCAAGATATTTTCTTGCCGGCTTAATGCCAGTGGCAGTGTGTAGTTGGGAAAGCGTAATCCGAATACGGCACCTTGTTGTAACAAGTGATACAGCTGATCTGTCATGGTAATCGTTAAACTGGCGCAGCCATGTTCATCGACTCTGCCTTCTAGTGGTAAGGCGATTTTGTCAGCTAAGGTGAGATACGCCGCCATACGCCAGTGAGAGTTTTCTCCAATATTGTATGTGCTGCCATGCAGTTGGTTGTAGCCTAAACCACAGGCCTGCAAGCTTAATTGGGTTTTGGCCGCTGTTGGCAACGAAATAATCTGTTGTCGCTGCTGTGCCAGAAACTTACCCCACGTCAGGCGATGAATAACTGAGTCAAGTGAGATGGGAACATACTGATCTTGCTGTTTTAGTGCATTAAAGCGGGCAATGCCCTGTTCCAATTTCGTGAGATCATTTTCATATTCCAGTTGTGCCTTAAGCAGATTATATGCGGGCGTTTTAGCTTGTTCCATGCCGGCTAATGCCGCTTTCTCGTAGTATGCCAGTGCTTGCACTTTATCGGCTTCTGCGCCCAAACCGTGCTCTTCCATGCTGCCTAAATGATAGTTAGCTATGGCAACTTGACGCTTAGCACCTTGTAAAAATACGGCTTTCGCACCGCTGTAGTCATTTTCATTCAACAGCAGAGCGCCGTAGTTTGTCCACGCCGTACCATCATCTGCTGCCATACCCAATTCCAGCCACTTTATGGCTTGCTGGCGTAACTGCGGGATGTCGAGACTTTCTCTTTCGCTGCCGACACTTTGCATCGCCATTAAATAAGCACGCAGATACTCGCGTGAGGCATTATCCAGATAGAGGTTATCGGGCTGGAGTTCAAAGGCTTGCCCAAAGTAACTCCCCGCTTGCTGCGCAGCAGTGATTGCTTTCGCTAGATAGAACCTTGAGCTGGGATCTGCCGGACTGTGTGCTCGTCCTAGGTTATATAAGGTCGGTAGTTTAAGACCCCGCGCCAGCGCTTCTTCTAAGAAGGGGATGGCCTGCGTTTTGCTATCATTATCCAGCGCCATGCTGCCTAGATTATGGCTGGCACGGGCCGAACCTAAGGCTCTGGCTTGTTCATAGTATTGGCTGGCGGTGGCATTGTCTTGCGTGACGCCACGGCCGAGATGGTAGGCTTTACCCAGTAAGAATAACGCCTCAGCATTGTTCTCTGCTGCTTGCTGCTGTGCATGTTGCAAGAAAGCGTCGTATTGTTGTTGCTCCAATAGCTGTTCCAGCGCGGACTTTTCTGCAGTTGCTGCAAAGCTTACGGTCAACAGTAATAGGAGAGTCGCAATAGTGAATATCTTCATAACATCCTTGTCGTTAAGCGGGTACTTGTAAGCGGTAGTGCTAGTGAAGTTGTTTAACGTAGAGGCTTGTTATGCTACAAGCTAGCCTTGCGGTTTACCACTGTGTTATGGACAGGCGGATGAATTGCAGCGGTAGCACTGCCGTGTGTTGGCGTTACATGGAAGCCGACGATAGCTAATCGTTTATTAGCTGAGTCCGAAGTTTTTTAGTGGTATTCAATATTGTGGGAGTGGGAGATGGGCAATACGTATCTTCATTCCTGAACTATAGGCTTCACGCTCTTATTATTGCTTTAGTACTGTTGGCACTGAATCAATTTAATCATTTTTTGATAAATAATTTTTCTAAAAATACAGTATTAATAATAGGTTAGTTTTCTTGGCTGCGATTTATATTGCAGGTGTGTGACTCGCTTTATATCTCATCTAAAAATCTGACAGCCCAATAATTTTTGTTATTAGGCCGCAGATTTAAAAGCTTTTTTCAGGGAGCCTAAATCTAAAGCTTAAAATGCGAGACCACGCCGACGAGTTGTTCCTTCGTCGCGGCCAAAGAGGTTGCGCTATTGAGGGTGGCTTTACCGCTTTGATTCAGTTCATCGACCATTTCACGAATGGTGGTCAGATTACGGTTTATCTCTTCGGTCACAGCGCTTTGCTCTTCTGCTGCGGTGGCGATTTGATTACTGAGCCCATTAATATCGAACACATAAGTGGTCAGGGTATCGAGATTTTCCGTTACCAGATTGGTGGTATCGGCGGCTTGCTGGCAACTGTGTTTAGTTTGCTCC
The DNA here is from genome assembly GCF_025654295.1 of Shewanella sp. SM23. NCBI lineage: Bacteria > Pseudomonadati > Pseudomonadota > Gammaproteobacteria > Alteromonadales > Shewanellaceae > Shewanella > Shewanella sp. SM23. The sequence goes on along the minus strand of NZ_JAKKRM010000026.1, from coordinate 18,970 downwards.
ATTGCGGTTACGGCGGCATTGGCACCAAGATAAAGTTGTTCCAGCATCTGGTTGATTTCTGCGGTACTTGCTTGAGTGCGTGCGGCCAGTGAGCGAACTTCATCGGCGACAACAGCAAAGCCTCGACCTTGTTCACCTGCACGGGCGGCTTCGATGGCTGCATTAAGCGCTAGCAGATTGGTTTGATCGGCAATTTCACCTATTACATTCAAAATCGCGGCGATATGACGGGTATTTTCGTTCATATCATTAATCGCATCAGCAGCGACATCGACTTTAGCGACCAAGGCAATCACAGTGTTGGCAGCTTGTTCAACGGCTTTCTTCGATTTATCCGCTTGCGCATTTGCTTGTTGAGTAAACTGGGCTGCGGATGCAGCATCACCCGCGACATTATGGGCCGTGGCGCTCATTTCAGTCATGGCTGTCACGACTTGGTCGGTTTCAACGGCGTGGATTTGCAGTGCATGATTATTGGCATTTGACTGTACATTCAATTGCCCAATTTGGTCGGACATATGATCCGAGGCTTGGGTAATTTCAGACATAATTTCACGTAGATTACCTATCACGCTGTCGAGATCTTCTGCGAGTGAGCAGAGCTCATTTTGTCCTTTAATATTTGTTTTATGAGTTAGGTCGCCATGGGCAAGACGTTCCATTACCCGTTTTATCTCATTGATTATGTGGACGAGTTGTTTACTCATAATGAGGGCGCTGAAGAGTGACGCTACAATCGCGAACAAGATCAATCCCAGTAGGATGCTTTCTGTTGAGGTGACTTTATCTTCAGCTTGTTTGCCTAACTCATGATTTCGCTGAGTGATCAGCGCGACTAATTGGTTGATTTGATTACTGACCTTAGGCCCGAGCGCTGCACGCTCAGCGGTTAGCTCAGGTACTGCTCCAGTTTGTTTAGCGAGTGCCAGTTCTTCTTGGTAGAGACGAACATAATGTTCTGTTTGTGGTAAAAGAGTGTGAATAGCTTGAGCATCAGTGCCCATGAAGTCGGTATTAAATTTGGTCAGTTGAGAGACAAGTTGTGCGACCTTATGTTGTTGATCGGCGATAGCTTTACCGTTGTGGACTAAGGTGGCTAAGCGCAGCTCAAAAAAGGATTCTCGTACTGTAGTGAAAGTTTCTGCGAGCTGAGTGTTGTCGACTAGGCTTTTACTGGTCTCACCGAGTTCGTTAAAACTGCGATAGCACGAAATACCTATGATGATCAGTAAGATACTTGTAAACACTGATGGCAATGCCGTCAATGTACTGGTTTTGGCATTTTTAAACATGGTGACCTTCTAGGATAAAAAGCAGCAATGCGTAATTTAATTACGCTATAGGTAATTTTAGCGTGTGCGTGAGCTAGCCAGCAAGAGAGTATTTTATGGAAATGTCCACTAAGATACTGTTTTTAATTGAATTGTTTTATTGGTGTTGCATCTGGTTGGTTGCTAAGTTACGAAATGTTGTGTTGTTTAAATTCAACTTTTATCTAGATTATTGTTTTTATTATTAAATGACTATGATACATGCAATTTTTTTACAGTGATTTAGCATTTAAATTGGTCTTTGTGATCTCGTACTCAAATGCTACAAATGATTCAAAATGTAATTCAGACATATAGTTAAAGCCGATGACTAATGCTGAAATAAAAGCCCCCGCCAGTAGTGATTGACGGGGGCTCTACGTTTGCTAGTGGCTAAGTATTTTTTGGAATACCTACAACTAGATTCCAGTCTTATTCTTTATATTTAAGCGTGCCGTTGGCTTTGATTTCATCAAACCATAGGTTGTGATGTTGGCTTGCCCAGTTTTCATCACAGTAGCCTGACACCATACATTCCATACCACCTTCTGACATCACAGTTGCCATGAAGATGTGTACGATAGAGAAAGCACAGATCACGATAGCGCTCACTGAATGCAGTACCAGGGCGATCAAGCTTAATGTACGGCTTGGCTCGAACAGGTTAGGGAAGAGTAATAACATGCCCGAGGCCGAAATCACTAATCCAAACAGGGCAAATGCCCAGAACCACATTTTCTCACCCGCGTTAGCAAAACCTGCATCTGGGTGCTTACCTTTGAACGGACCAAAGTTAATGTAACCGCCTACTACCATGAACCACTTTACGTCGTACATTTTTGGCAGTTGGTTTTTTGCCCATAGGGTGGTCATCAATGCCCAACCTATCATGAAGGGAATCGCCATCACGTCATGGATTTGCTTCGCGCCATAGACGATTGCTTCCCAGATGCCTTCACCCAACCAAGGTTGGAAGAAGAAGCGACCCGCCAGCAAGGTTAAGCCTGTTAAAATCAACAGTAAGCATGGAATCGCGCCTAACCAGTGGATTGAAACATCAAACTTAGACCAGCGATGCACTAACTTGCCTGAAAAACCATGGTGCAGCTTGGAGATGCCATTCACCTTGATAAATAGGACAAAGATAATGATCATACCGAATAGTGCTGCCATTAAGGCGGGCGCTAACCAGTCGCTACGCAGCGCTAATACCCGTAAATCGTAGGTATTGATAGGCTGAGCATGAAACTCACTTTGGGAGGTAGTGTATCCCGTGGCACCATCCTTCAGTTGCGCCCAAATTTGGGCATCAGACTGTTGAACTTGATTCGCCAGTTCATCACCACCATTGGCTATACACACAGCACTAAATAACAGTGCTATGGCTAAACCTATGTGTTTGAACCATTTGTTCATCATACATCCTCTCTCACTTAGTCGCGCCCACCTAGATAGGCGCTAAGCTAAGTCTGTGGACAGATCCTGTTGACCTGAATTAATTCCAAGCCGCGTTTTTAGCACCACGATAAGCCACACGCTCACGGAAGATGCTTGAAACCACTTCGGCATCACCCGCTAACAGTGCTTTAGTCGCGCACAGTTCTGCACACATAGGCAGTTTGCCTTCGGCAATACGGTTTGAACCGTATTTTTGGCGTTCTGCATCTGAGTGGTTTTCTTCTGGGCCACCGGCACAGAAGGTACATTTATCCATCTTACCGCGGCTACCAAAGGCACCTTTCTTCGGGAACTGAGGTGCGCCAAATGGACAGGCGTACAGGCAGTAACCGCAACCAATACAGGCATCTTTGTCGTGTAGCACTATGCCGTCGTCGGTTCTGTAGAAGCAGTTTGCTGGGCAAACCGCCATACAAGGTGCATCTGAGCAATGCATACAGGCGACAGATATTGAGGCTTCACCACGTTGACCATCGTTGATCGTCACTACGCGGCGGCGTTGGATCCCCCACTCGAGAGCGGAGTCGTTTTCGTTTTTACAGGCAGTGACACAACCGTTACATTCGATGCAGCGCTTGGTATCACACAAAAATTTCATTGTAGCCATAATGGCAATTCTCCTAGCTTAAGCTGCACTTACGCTTTAACAATCTGACAGAGTGATGCCTTGGTTTCCTGCATTTGTGTCACAGGGTCATAACCATAGGTCAGCGCAGTGTTACAAGATTCACCAATAACGTAAGGCACTGTGCCCTCTGGATAATTAGGCGCTAAACTTTCTCCGTGCATCACACCCGCAAAGTGATATGGCATAAAGGTAACGCCGGGTTTTACCCTTGGGGTAACCATGGCTTGTACCTTAATACGGCCACCTTCGGCGCCTTCTAACCAGACGTCTTCACCGTTACGAATGCCGCGATCGGCAGCGTCGGCAGGGCTTATCTCAACGAACATTTCCTGTTGAAGTTCAGCCAGCCAAGGGTTGGAGCGAGATTCTTCACCACCACCTTCGTATTCAACCAGACGACCCGATGTCAGTACCAGCGGGTACTTGCCGCTCATGTCTTTGTCTTGGATAGACTTATACAGAGTAGGGAGACGGTGTACTTGCATGTCGTCATAGGTTGGGTATTTCGCCACTAAGTCACGACGTGCTGTGTATAACGGTTCACGGTGTACAGGGACTTGATCAGGGAAAGTCCATACAATACAACGAGCTTTAGCATTACCAAAGGGGATACAACCGTGCTTGATCGCCACGCGCACTATGCCGCCTGACAAATCTGTTTTCCAGTTTTTACCTTCGGCTTCCGCTTTTTCCTCTGCCGTAAGATCATCCCACCAACCGAGTTGCTTGAGCAGCTTGTCGGAGAACTCTGGATAACCGTCTTGGATTTCAGCACCTTTAGAGAAAGAGCCTTCAGCCAATAGGTTTTTACCATTGTATTCAACGCCGTAACGGGCACGGAAGTTACCGCCACCGTCTTTAACGTGTTTGGCTTGGTTATAGAGGATTTGAGTGCCAGGGTGCTTAGCTTCTGGCGTGCCCCAACATGGCCAAGGTAAACCGTAGGTTTCGCCTTTAGCTGGGCCGCCTGCGGCTTCCAACGTCTTGTTGCTGAAAGTGCCCCAGTTTTGGGTGTGTAACTTGATACGCTCAGGGCTTTGACCTGTCATACCGATAGTCCACATACCGCGGTTGATTTCACGGGTGATTTCTTCAATCACAGGTAAACCATTTTCAATCGCGATGCGTTTAGTGTACTGCTCGGCAATACCCAGTTTTTGGGCCAAACGGTACATGATTTCGATGTCGGTTTTAGACTCGAACAGTGGCTCGATGACTTGCTCACGCCACTGGATAGAACGGCCTGAGTTAGATACTGAACCGTGAGTCTCAAACTGAGTTGCCGCAGGCAGCAGATATACGCCATTCTTACGACGGTGCATAACACCTGCCATCGTTGGGAATGGGTCGACAACGACGACTGTGTCCATCTTGTCTAAGGCATCACGCACTTCACGCTGACGGGTTTCAGTGTTGACCGATTGTCCCCAGAAAAACGCCATACGGATATTATCTTTCTGCGCTAACTTACTCTTATCTTCTAACACACCATCGTGCCAACGAGAACAAGGGATACCCGGTGTCGTCATTGGATCTTTGCCAAGGTAGGCTGTTTGATCGAAACGACCTTTCACCCATGCCATGTCCAGATCCCAAACATGGGTCCAGTGACTCCATGCTGCTGAGGTCAAACCGTAGTAACCGGGTAAGTTATCAAATAATAAACCTAAGTCAGTTGCGCCTTGTACGTTATCGTGGCCACGGAAAATGTTAGTGCCGCCACCTGAAACGCCCATGTTGCCCAGTGCTAATTGCAGAATACAATAAGCGCGAGTGTTGGCATTACCAACGTGGTGTTGAGTTCCACCCATACACCAAATCACAGTGCCAGGACGGTTATCAGCCATTAATTTAGCCGCTTGATAAACCTCGGCTTCGCTCACACCAGTGATGTTTTCGACTTCTTTAGGTGGGAATTTCTTCACTTCAGCACGGATACTTTCCATCTCGAATACGCGGTGCTTGATAAAGGTTTTATCTTCCCAACCATTTTCAAAAATGTGCCATAACATACCGTAAATAAAAGGAATGTCAGTGCCTGGGCGAATTGCACAATGCAAGTCTGAATGCGCTGCAGTGCGAGAGAAACGTGGGTCAACGACGATGATTTTGGCGTTGTTTCTTTCTTTAGCGATCAGAATATGTTGCATCGAAACGGGATGCGCTTCTGCTGGGTTTGCCCCGATCAGGAAGATGGCATGAGCATTCTGGATATCGTTGAAAGAGTTAGTTTGCGCACCGTAGCCCCAAGTGTTAGCAACACCGGCTACCGTGGTAGAGTGACAAATACGAGCTGAATGGTCGACGTTGTTTGTGCCCCACATAGCCGCCAACTTGCGGTACATGTAACAACCTTCGTTAGAAAACTTAGCGCTACCCATGAAGTACACTGAGTCTGGGCCAGATTCTTTACGAATGTTGAGCATTTGGTCGCCAACTTCGTTAATAGCATCTTCCCAAGAGATTTTTTTCCACTTGCCATCAACCAACTTCATTGGATATTTCAGGCGTTTTTCACCATGACCATGCTCACGCAGTGCAGCACCTTTCGCGCAGTGACCGCCAGCGTTGAATGGGTGGTCAAATGCGGGTTCTTGGCCCGTCCACACACCATTTTGTACTTCGGCATACAGGCCACAACCGACGGCGCAGGCACTACAAATAGTACGTTTGATTTCGATTGGCGCATCATGCGGCACTTCTTTGGCTTCGACACGACGCATCATGCCTGTGCCCATCAGAGATGCTGCGGCAATACCACCTGTGGCGATACCTGCGTGCTTCATAAATTGACGACGGCTGATGCCTAACGCCGGTTTGTCTGCCACTGTGGCAACATTGGACTTGCGAGTTAACTTCATCGCTGACTTCTCCTAGATTAGCTGCGCAAGCTATCGTAATAGCTGCTGATATGCGCAGTTTCGTGGTAACCCTTTGACTCTTTAGTGGTTACCTTGCTGCTCTCGCTGGCCTGTGCCACGCTCATGCCGGTTGCGGCAATGGCGGCACCCGCTACGCTGCCGACGGTGAGCGCTTTGAGCAAAGATCGGCGAGATAAATCGCTGGGTTGCTGCTTCATGCTGACTCCTGAAATTAGGGTTTAGTTTTTGAGATCGCACGGCTTTTTGTGGGGTTCATCTTGTTATCAAAAAGTGAAGATTAGCGGCGAAAAAGATAATGAAATCATCTTGTTTACCATCAATCATCGCGCGTGACGGCAATATAGTAGGAAAGGGTTGAGTAGGAATTGATCTAGGACAGTTTGCAGCCCTGAAATCGGCGGCCGTTCTCTTAAAGCGTTAACTCGCTCATAGTTTAGTGAATTACTGGGGAGGATGGCGTTGGCGGATTTTTGTATCTCGCTGTTTCAGTTGTTAATTTTTTGTGCTTTTGAATTAATGCTATGGGTATCAGGGCGAATAAAAAACACCCCGCGATGCGGGGTGTTTTGAGAATGTAAAAGCTGCGGTTTAACTTAGTCTTTATACTTTAAGCTGCCGTTGGCTTTGATTTCGTCATACCAGAGATTATGGTGCTGGATTGCCCAGTTTTCATCACAATAGCCTGACTTCATACACTCCATACCGCCTTCGCTCAGTACGGTCGCCATCCAAATATGCACTATAGTAAAGGCAATCAAGATAATGGCGCTGATAGAGTGGATCAGCAGCGCGCCCATAGAGGCTTCGCGGGGTAAATCCAAGCCTGGTAATACCAACATGATGCCAGATACGCTGATGAATAAACCAAACAACATCAGGGTCCAGAACCACATTTTTTCACCGGCGTTGGCAAACCCACTGTCAGGGTGCTTACCTTTGAACGGGCCAAAGTTGATATAACCACCTACCACTAAAAACCATTTCAAATCATACATCTTGAAGGTTTGTAACGGCATCCATTTCACCACACATACAGCCCAAGCCGCGATAAAAATGGGACCTGCCCAATCGTGGATTGTTTTGCTGCCATAGATCAATGGCGCCCAAAGGTCGGGCCCTAACATTGGCTGTATGACATGCTTACCTAACATTATGGTTAGACCGGTAAACATCAGTGCCAGACAGCTGCTCGCCATGATCCAATGGATCCACAGATCCGCCTTTGACCAGCGCGAAACCATCTTGCCTGAAAAGCCATGACTCAGTTTTGATGGACCATTCACCAGATAAAACAATAAGAAAGCACCAAACACACCTACCACGGCTAGCGCCATGACGGGGGTTAAGTATTCATTTCTCAGTTCTTTACCTTGGTTACCGGCAACGTTAATCAACACCCCAGTATCTATCCCTTTGGCAGTGGTATAGCCGGCATCGCCTGCTTTTACCGCTCGCCAAAGATCGGCATCGCTGGTTTGCGCTTTCGCCTGTTGTTGACTCGATTGCTGATCACTTGCGTGTACTGGGTTTGAGCTCATAACTGAACCTAATCCCAATCCCATGACGAGCACCAACAGAGCAAACAGACTGCGCAGTGATTTGTTTAACTGTTTGTTTAACATTTTCACTCCTTGCCAGAGGTTAGGGATTTCTCCCTAACCCTCGCTCTGCTTAGTTAATCTCACCTGTCTTGGGGTTGTAACCCCAAATCACGTTAGGATTGCCTCGAGAGGCCATACGTTGACGGTAAATGTTTGATACCACTTCCGCATCACCTGCGAGCAGCGCTTTAGTAGAACAAAGCTCAGCACACATAGGTAACTTGCCCTCAGCAATACGGTTGGCACCGTATTTTTTACGCTCGGCTTCGGAGAAGGTTTCTTCTGGGCCACCGGCACAGAAAGTACACTTGTCCATCTTGCCACGACTACCAAAGGCAGTCTTTTTCGGGAATTGCGGTGCACCAAATGGACAAGCATAGAAGCAATAACCACAACCGATACAAGTATCTTTGTTGTGTAGCACTATGCCGTCTTCGGTACGGTAGAAACAATCTGCCGGACATACGGCCATGCAGGGAGCGTCAGTACAGTGCATACAAGCTACTGAAATTGAGGCTTCGCCAGGTAGACCATCGTTGATCGTCACCACGCGGCGACGTTGAATTCCCCACTCGAGAGCGGAGTCGTTTTCGTTCTTACATGCAGTGACGCAACCGTTACACTCGATGCAGCGCTTGGTGTCACACAGAAATTTCATGACTGCCATAATGGCTTATCTCCTCATCAAGTAGGTTAGGCTTTGCTGATTTGGCATAGGCTGGACTTAGTTTCTTGCATCTGAGTCACAACGTCGTAGCCATAAGTTAAAATGGTGTTTGCAGATTCGCCTATCACGTAAGGCACAGTGCCTTCAGGATAGTTTTTCGCTAGGCTTTCGCCTTCAAACACCCCAGCAAAGTGGTATGGCATAAAACATTCACCGGCAATAACGCGCGGTGTCACCATAGCCTTAACCGTGATTTTGGCGCCTTCTGGACCATGAACAAAAACATTGTCACCGTCACGAATACCACGATCCGCTGCATCTGCAGGGTTCATTTCGATGAACATTTCTTGTTGTAGTTCAGCTAACCAAGGGTTAGAACGGGATTCTTCACCACCACCTTCATATTCCACTAGGCGGCCTGATGTGAGTGCCAATGGGAAGTCTTTAGCAAAATCCTTGTCTTGAATTGACTTATACAGTGTCGGTAAACGTGCAACCATACGATCTTCGTAGGTGGGGTATTTAGCGACTAAGTCACGACGAGGCGTGTAAAGTGGTTCGCGGTGGCGTGGAATATCGTCTGGGAATGTCCATACAATACAACGAGCTTTAGCGTTACCGTAAGGGATACAGCCGTGCTTGATAGCAACACGTTGGATACCGCCGGAAATGTCAGTTTTCCAGTTTTTGCCTTCGGCGTGTTTTTTCTCGTTTTCGGTCAGGTCATCCCACCAACCTAATTGCTTAAGCATATCGGCGGTAAATTCAGGATAGCCATCTTGGATCTCACTGCCTTTAGAGTAAGTACCTTCGGCAAGAATATTATTGCCTTCATGTTCCACACCATAGCGAGCACGGAAGTTACCGCCACCGTCTTTCACATGTTTGGCTTCGTTATACAGAATCTGGGTACCAGGATGTTTCATCTCTGGTGTGCCCCAACATGGCCAAGGTAAGCCGTAGGTTTCGCCTTTGGCAGGACCGCCGGGGGCTTCTAGGCTGTCAGCATCAAAAGTACCCCAGTTTTCTTGGTGCATTTTTAAACGCTCTGGGCTTTGTCCGGTATAACCGATAGTCCACATACCTGTGTTAAATTCGCGGGTGATATCTTCAATCAAAGGCTCTTCACCATTGACTTTAATATGCTTGAATAGCTCTTTATCTATACCCACTTTTTTGGCGAGTTTGTACATGATCACATGATCAGGCAGGGATTCGAACAGGGGTTCTATGACCTTAGAACGCCATTGTACTGAGCGGTTAGTCGCAGAGATTGAACCGTAGGTTTCAAACTGGGTTGCCGCAGGAAGTAAATAAACCCCATCTTGACGTTGGTGCATAACACCCGCCATGGTTGGGAATGGATCGACAACGACGACGGTATCCATTTTATTTAAAGCTTCACGCACTTCACGGCCACGGGTTTCAGTGTTGACCGATTGTCCCCAGAAGAACGCCAGACGAATATTGTCTTTTTGCGCTATCTTGGTTTTATCTTCTAACACGCCATCGTGCCAGCGCGAACAAGGAATACCCGCAGAGGTTTGCGGTTTTTGTCCTAGATATTCGCCTTGATCGAAACGGCTCGCTACCCAATTAGGGTCGAGATCCCACACATTATTCCAATGGGCCCAAGCGCCAGTCGTTAAACCGTAGTAACCCGGTAAGTTATCAAATAACAAACCAAAGTCGGTTGCGCCTTGCACGTTATCATGGCCGCGGAAAATGTTAGTGCCGCCGCCAGGTACACCCATGTTGCCTAAAGCGAGTTGTAACATGCAGTATGAACGGGTGTTCGAGTTACCCACGTGATGCTGAGTACCACCCATACACCAAATAATGGTGCCGGGTTTGGTTTCAGCCATCATTTTGGCGACGCGGTACATCTGCGCTTTTGGTACACCCGCAACCAGTTCAACTTCTTCTGGGGGGTATTTTTTCACTTCTTCGCGGATACGATCCATGCCATAGACACGGTGTTTGATAAACTCTTTATCTTCCCAGCCGTTTTCAAATATGTGCCATAACAGGCCATAAATGAAGGGGATGTCTGTGCCTGGACGGATATGCACGTACTCGTCAGATTTCGCTGCAGTACGGGTGAAACGTGGATCAACAACGATGATTTTGGCACCGCGTTCTTTACCAATCAAAATATGCTGCATGGCAACAGGATGTGCTTCACTGGGGTTTGCCCCAATAAACATGATGCACTTAGAGTTGCGAATATCGTTGATTGAGTTGGTTTGCGCACCGTAGCCCCAAGTGTTAGCAACACCGGCTACCGTGGTAGAGTGACAAATACGGGCAGAATGGTCGACGTTGTTCGTACCCCACAATGCCGCAAATTTGCGATATAAATAAGCTTGTTCGTTAGAGAACTTAGCGCTACCCATAAAGTAGACTGAATCTGGGCCTGACTCTTGACGAATTGAAGCCATTTTATCGCCGACTTCATTAATCGCTTGATCCCAAGAGATCTTTTTCCATTTTCCGCCTTCTAACTTCATGGGGTATTTCAGGCGTTTTTCGCCGTGACCATGTTCACGCAGTGCAGCACCTTTCGCGCAGTGACCGCCAGCGTTGAACGGGTGATCGAATGCGGGTTCTTGACCCGTCCATACACCATTTTGTACTTCTGCATACACACCACAACCTACGGCACAGTGAGAACAGATGGTACGTTTGACTTCGGTGGGAACATTATGGCCAATATCTTCTTGGGCCTGTGCTTTACGCATCATGCCTGTGCCCAGCATGGACGCCGCAGCGATCCCTCCTGTGGCAAGACTTGCCGATTTTAAGAATTGACGACGATTGAGACCCAGTGCTGGCGCTTTAGCTTCGACAACCTGGTCTGTTTTGCGGGTTAATCGCATCACACACTCTCCTCTATTTTAGTTTTAAAGCGACGCATAATAGCTACGAATATGGTCGGTTTCGCGGTAGCTCTCACTTTTAGGCTCTGTGGTTGCTGCCGTTTTTGTCGAAGCTAACGCTTGACTACTCACAGTGACCACAGCGCCTGCCGCACTGCCGAGTGCCAATGCTTTAAGCAATTGACGACGGCCCATGTCGGAAGCTGGCTTCTTCATAGTGTCTCCTTGTGTTACTGGATAAGGTGGTACAAACGGCTACCACCTCGGTTATTGTGGAAGCCTAAGCTTCCGTTATTGCTGCTAAGGTGAACATTAATCCCACCTTCGCAGTTTGAACTCATCTCTAACATTTATATCTAGCACGCACATGCCGCGCTATCACTCAGTTTAGTCTTAGTTCATTAACTCTACTGGTTTGGCTAAATCGCTGGTGGCTGGCTGTAAGTCTGCGCTGCCTGGGCAATTGACTGGAATATCTAAGCTTAATTGCTCAAAAGCACTGGCTTCCATTGCAAAAAACGCTTTTGCTAGCTGTGCAACCGTGGCGTAAAACGCCGCACTTGGCGCCTTGGCTAAATTGTCGCAAAAACGGCCAATCCAGCTGCCGATATGGCGTTGGTAAAAAGCCAATTGGCGATAACTTGGCGCTTCTAAAATCAGAGTACCCATCACTTCACACAGTGCTGCAACGTGATCTTCGGGTTCCTTGACGTTGTCTTCGCGTTCAAACCCCAGTTGCATTAAGTCTTGGCGTAGCAATGCCAGTGGTTTATCCATCAATGAGCCCGTCATAAACCAGCTGCCGTAGGGCAGGATCTCACCGCAACCTACACCGAGGAACAGGGCAAAATACTCGTCTTCTAGTTGTGCACTGTTGAACTGCTGTGCGGCGAGTTGGAGTGATAACCAAGCTTTAGTCATCTCGTTGTCTTCATTGGCATCAATTTCAAGATTGGCCAAAAAGTGTAGCAGTTCAGGGCTTGGCTGACGGCGCAATAGGGCGGCTAACAGTTGATAGATATCGGCTCTCAACTGATCGTTTTCTGAAACTTGTCTTACTGATTCGGTCATAGCGGATCTCTTATCGCAGTTGCTTTTCAGGATCTTGAAGAATGTCTTCAAACATGTCTTTTACCCGGCAGTCGCCACACATTTTCAAGCGTTCAATATTGGCAGAAAATGCGCTGTGCGCGCCGACCATATCCAGCATCCGATGCACCATAGATTGGGTCGCAAAAGGAGAGCCGCAGCGAATACATTCGAAGGGGGCTTCTTCTTTCAGGGTGTGTTGTTGCTGACGGGCAGCTTTATCAAAGTTAATTTGTGGCGTAAGGCTTATCACTTTTTCAGGACACGCTGCCTCACATAAACCGCATTGCACGCAGTTTTGCTCGATAAAGTGTAGTGCAGGTTTGTCGCCACCATCTTGTAATGCCATCGTGGGACAAATTGCCACGCAGGACATACACATAGTGCACTTTTCTACATTCACACTGACTTTGCCAAAGGGAATATTGTTGAGGCTAAGGCAAGTATCAATTTCACCCGCTTGGCTATTGAGGTGATCGATCGCTTCAAATAGCGTATTGCGTTTAGTGGTCGAGGCAAATGCAGCGGGCACGATCACGAGCCAATCTAAGCTGATATCGAGCATCGAATCTAAATCGGCAAGCATGCTTGGGTCGATGAGGCTGATACGTTGCGGCTGACCCATCTCATCTAAAATACTGTTGGCTAAAGAAAGTTCGCCTTTAAGCATTTGCGTTAGGGTTGGAGCTGTTGCGTCTGTGTTGAGGATCAGCACTTGGCGCGCGCCCCAAGCGAGAACTGACAACCAATGATCTACGCTAGCAACGGTAATTTCTTCGAGGGCAACGGGGATGATGTCGCCTGCTAAATCGTCGCTAATAAAGTTGGCGCCGACGGCATTATCGTGGAACAAGATCACTGGTGCGGTTTGTGCTTGCTCGCGGAAACGGCTAACGACTTTGTTCAGGTATGAATGCAAAGCTTGCGGCGTAGGTAAATCGTAACTGATGGCACCCGTTGGGCAAGCGCTGGTACAACTGCCTGCGCCATGGCAAAGATATGGATCGATTTCAATTTTCTTTGCGACACTGCTGATCGCATCTGCTGGGCAGAAGTTGAGGCAACGATTACAACCATTGATGCCATTGCGGTCGTGGGCACAGATATCTGGGTTAATTTTGACGTAGCGCGGCTTATCAAATTGGCCGATGAGTTCGGGAATTTGCGCAAGGGCATCTTCGAGTTTTTCAGCGTCTTGGCCTACGTAAAAATAGCCGGGTGGCAGCATTTCTAAGTTCAAACAAGCTGCGCTGCTCAAATCGAGCACGATATCGAAATGGGGTTTACGGATTGACACTAAACTGAGTTCGGCAGCCCCATCTTGATGTTCAACACTGACTTGAAATTGGCCTAAAAAGCCTTTTACGCCAATGAGTTTGTTGTAATAGCTTTCGACATCAGTTGCCGCTGCCATGACACGTTCTAGGTGCGCTTCATCTTGGCTGGTAATGGCTTCATTGGCTAAAATCACTCTATGGGCCATAGTGGACAATTTGTCCGCGGCGAGGCGAGCCAGATCTTCTGGGCCAATAATAAGAACATTGCCTTCGGTGGTATAGCTGACAGTTGGCGGGATCAGATTCTGCAACATCTGAGTTTGCGTTAATACCTGTTGTCGCGCTTGTTTTAACGCTTCTTGGGTTTGATTGGTCATCAAATAAGTGCTCACATTGCGTTCCTGAACAGTACTTTGGCTGTTTCTTGTTTTACTGTATCTGGGCAGATTTAGGCGGCTGGTAATAAGTAAGTCATTGCCTTTTCTGCTTTTATCTAAGCTTTTTATATCTTAGTACAGCAATTCACATACCAAAGTTACGGACATTAAAATTAGCTAAACTGACGTTAAACAACTCGGGTATGTACCTGAGCTAAGGGCTCTGGTGCATTTTGGGGTAGGTCATCAGTCTCCCCATCCAAATTGTCCGTTATCGGCTCAGCTGCCCATTCGATTTCGACTTCATTAGTCTCATGAGTTGTTGTTTCGCTTACATCAAGACTCGTGGATGGATTGCTTTCTTCAGTTTGTTTGGCTAAAACAGCTGATTCTTCATCCGAGGTCTCGCTGTCTTTGGCTATGTAACGGAAGACTTTTTGCATCAATTCAGCTGAGACTTCTGCACTGAGTTTCGGTTGATTACTGTAATCGAGTGCATATTCCAAAAGCCCATCTATCTCGTTGAAATGCGGTTGTTTCCACAGTGCACGTAGCGCTGCTGATTTAGCCGCAGGGTCAACATTGTCGCCCATAAAACTCGCAAAGCTGCCGCCTATTTCAATCTCGTCGGGATTGGGTAAATCCGCTGCAGTGAGGATGCGATTAGGATCGTCATGCTCTGCAGTATTAGGTTCAATGGCGGACTCTGTGGGTTGAAGTTGCTCAACTGCCATAGTGGGCTCGGTTACGATGGTCTCCTGAGGTGTGATTTCCCCGTCAGCCTCTCGCGCTTCTTCTGCTGCAACTTGTTCGCGCCGTTGGTTCCAGCGACTCAGTAGCCCGCCTGTTTTTTGTATGGGTTCAGCCATTAGTCCCTCCGCAATGGATCGTGACTCGGGCCTTGATTATTACGGCCATCGACATGTTTACGGCGATGAGCGGCAATTTCGACTTCACCATATTGGGTGATAAAGGCTTCAATCCAACAAGCGATAGCTTTTGGCATCAATAAGTTGAGGACAGGGGTATTGCCCTCAAGACAACCCGCCGCGACATTCTGATCCGCCGATAATGCCGCCGGTATCCAAGTGCCATCGGCCGTTTCATCACATACTAAATACAGCATGGCGTTATCTAAATCGAGATTGAGGCGATAGCTGGCGCGTTCGTCTTTGTGCAGTTCGAGTAGCACTAAGGTTGCATCGTCTGGGGCTTGATGGGTGGCGGGAAGTAGGTGATCAATTTCCCATTGTACTGAGGTCCAGCGGCCAACTTGCTTCTCTACTTTCTTAAGTGAAACGTACATAGGCCAAACACTAGTTGTATGTTGCATTGTCTCTCCGTCTCAGCCGTGTTGATGGACAAACCGTAGAGTGAACGGTTCGGTTTTACCAACAAATTGCGATAAAAGGTCACTGCAATATTGGTGCCAGTAAACATAGTGGATTAGTTTGAGCTAGATCATCAAAAACACCCTATAAATTGGACATTTTGTCCAGTACAGGATTTTGTTTGGGACATAAAAGGGCTAATGAAAAATCAGCATTGCGGCAGATCACGCATTTAACCCCGAATTTTATGTCTAGGTATAAATATTGCTATGCTCTGGCCATGACTCGTTAAGCGGTAACATTATGATCTCTGAAAATATCACTATTCCTGATAACAACATGAGCACAGATAGCGAAATAGCGGCAGCCAATCCTTCTCAAAAAACTCAGCATCAGTGTTCTTTTGTGAGAACTCAAGTGGAAGTACCGCTAACCATTGCTGTAAAAGCAGTGAATGAAGCCGGGGAAGTGTTGGATAAATTTGTCGCCTGCGAACGTCCGCTTACCGTGTATTTGAACTGGCGACCAATAGTGACACTTATGACCCTAGGGGCGAAACCTGAGTCACTGGCGTTAGGTTATCTTAAGAACCAAGGCTTTATTTCGGATGTGAACTTACTGGACTCTGTTATCGTCGATTGGGATGTGAGTTCTGCAGCCGTGGTTACCCGTGAACAAACCGCCGATCTGGATGAGAAACTCTCCGAAAAAACGGTGACATCAGGCTGTGGTCAAGGCACGGTTTATGGCAGTTTTATGCAAGATTTAGACGGCATCAATTTACCAACGCCAAGTCTTAAGCAAAGCACCCTTTATAGCTTATTAAAAAATATCAACGAATATAATGAAACCTATAAAAATGCGGGTGCTGTGCACGGTTGTGGCTTGTGCGAAGACGATAAAATTATGGCTTTCGTCGAGGATGTTGGCCGTCATAATGCCGTAGATACTTTGGCTGGGGATATGTGGCTGACTCAGGATCGCGGCGATAATAAGATATTTTATACCACTGGCCGCTTAACTTCGGAAATGGTGATTAAAGTCGCCAAAATGGGGATCCCTATTTTGCTATCACGCAGTGGCGTGACTCAGATGGGCTTAGCACTAGCGCAGCAGTTGGGTATTACTATTATTGCCCGCGCGAAAGGCCGTCACTTTTTGGTGTACCACGGTAGTGAAAATCTGCAGTTTGATGCCAATACGGCTCCTTAGCCTCAAGTCAGCTAAGACTTACATGCAGTAATGAAGAATAAGACAAGGAAACAAGATGACGTCTGCCAGTGAATTGGTCTACATGAGCGCGAAGCAAGTGGCCGAGTATTTAGACCTTAATGAGAAAAAAGTCTACGCCATGGCTAATGACAGAATTCTCCCCGCCACTAAAATCACCGGTAAATGGCTATTTCCGAAAGTGTTAATCGACCGTTGGGTAATGGATTCTTGCCACAGTGGCATGCTGACCGACCGTTTATTGATCACTGGTAGTGACGATCCACTATTATCTATGCTGGTGGCGCGTTTGATGGCGCAAGTTGGTAGCCGTGAGTTGATAAGCTACAGCGCAACAGGTTCACGCTTAGGGTTAGAGTTGCTTGCTAAAGGTTATGCCGATGTGTGCACCTTACACTGGGGTAGCATGGAGGATAGAAATATTCGCCACCCAGCTTTACTTAAAGGTTATAACAACCATCAGCAATGGATCATGGTGCATGGTTACTCCCGTCAGCAAGGGTTGATCATGCGTGCCGATATGCACCACAGATGCCAAGAAGAAGATAAAGTCGTGAACTTGCCTTGGCGTTGGGTGAGTCGTCAGGGGGGCGCAGGTAGCCAACAGCACTTAGAGCATTGGTTGTTAAAGCAAGGTGCTCGCTTAGATCAACTTAATGTCGTGCTAACTGCCTATAGTGAACGCGAGTTGGCGGGTTATATCGCTAGGGGGGATGCCGATATTGGTTTTGGTTGTCAATCTGTGGCTTTGGAAAGTGGTTTAAGTTTCGTGCCGCTGATTAAAGAGTCTTTTGATTTCGTTATGCCGCAAAGCATTTACTTCCGTCGTCAGCTTCAACAACTTTTTACTATGTTGGCGAGCGGTCACTCGAGGCAAATGGCGGCACTACTTGGTGGCTATGATCTTACCGACTGCGGACAACTGCTATGGAGTGCGAGCTAATCCACTCAACTCGGTAATGGATTAAGGTGAATAGAGTTGAATGGTCTCTGAACTACTTATTACTGCTACTACTATTATATGCTGATATCTAATGTAGCCAGTTGCTAACGAATAAGTATCAAGGAGACCCTCTTTCTATTGCTGAGTACATCGTTTCGACTTTCTATGGTGGGTTGATGGGAGGCAACTACTATATATAAGTAAAGTATCTTCATCGCCAAATACACTCAGAGTGTCATCTTCTTCTGTTGTTCCCCGTAATTCTCCCATTAACGACTCTATATAAAAGTGGAGGTGAGATATTCCAGTTCGAGCAGCCGTTATTCTCATTTAAATCTGATAGCATTCATGCTCATGATCCCTTTGTCTTGATACTGTACGCTGGCAATCAATTGGGCCAAATTACAGATAAAGCGCTATTTTGTGGATAACTTTGGGGGTAAGTGGTGGGTATCTTGTGGCTAGATTAGATAATTAGAATTAACTGCAAATTTCCTTAAAATAGGGGTTGCACAAAATCTTCTGCTGCCTATAATGCGCATCCATTGACACGGCAGACAGCGTTAAGCAGCCTGATGTGACAGTTCATCGATGAGTTTACTGATTGATGAGTGTTGAGAAAGTTTGCAAAAACTCCTTGACGCGAAACGGGAAATGCGTAAAATGCACGACCCTGAGCTGATGAAGCATCAGCACGACCCGCCGGCAACGGTATGTGGTCAACGCTCTTTAACAAGATAAAACAAGAAATCTGTGTGGACACTCACAGGTGTTGAGTTAATCGAAACTGCTTAACCTTAGGGTTGGCAGTCAAAAATTTAAATCAATGTAACAATGAGTGTTCATAGCAATATGTACAGTTTGTTTTAGCCCTTCTTTTATAGGGAGCGCGAGAAACAAAAAATCAGAATTCATTGAGCCGCTGAAGTCGCAAGACGGAAGCAACAAAACTTTAATTGAAGAGTTTGATCATGGCTCAGATTGAACGCTGGCGGCAGGCCTAACACATGCAAGTCGAGCGGCAGCRCAAGGGRGTTTACTCCTGAGGYGGCGAGCGGCGGACGGGTGAGTAATGCCTAGGGATCTGCCCAGTCGAGGGGGATAACAGTTGGAAACGACTGCTAATACCGCATACGCCCTACGGGGGAAAGGAGGGGACCTTCGGGCCTTCCGCGATTGGATGAACCTAGGTGGGATTAGCTAGTTGGTGAGGTAATGGCTCACCAAGGCGACGATCCCTAGCTGTTCTGAGAGGATGATCAGCCACACTGGGACTGAGACACGGCCCAGACTCCTAC
>NZ_JAKKRM010000025.1:0-56522 GCF_025654295.1 Shewanella sp. SM23 | reverse complement strand
ATAAATTGACCTGTATAACTCCTTACCAAGGTTTCCTTTTAACATTTTAAAACGGTACTTCGGAGTCCAAACAATATGATATTTGCAACGCCAATAAACATGTGATGAACTTCTATAATCGCCCATGCTTTTCGTTTCCTCTTACTTGTGGTGAATAAGAAGTCTCTTTTAGCATGGGCATAATTCAGGCTATAGCCTCAAGGAACAATCACCACCGCCAGAGGCGGTGGTTTTGGGATGACAATAAAAGGAGTAGCCGAGTTATCGGCGACTCCTTTTATATCTTCTATTATTGTTATTCCCAATATTTTGATGGCTCGTTTAGTGCGTATTAACGACTCAGTACTGACATCGGTAAAAATTGGGCTAGCTCACCTATGGTTCGTTCCAAAATCTAATACTGTTATTAACTGAAAGCGGGAAGATGATGCCCTTCAATCTAGTTATGGAATGGCACATATTATATTGGTAGTTTTCCTTCTTTCTTGTGCGCATTGTATTGTCAACAATCAGTGCGGCAACGAACAGAGTCAATAGAAAAATATAGGTATACTCATGTCATTAGCCTCATTACAAGGTTATGGCTTATCGCCAGCTTTTTAAGCTAAAGACCAGATGTTACATAAATTAAGCCGTTGTTGGACTTATAAAGTATTTTATGTTGATGACAAGTTGTTAACAATTCATATCATTAATAATAGACATAAGTGTTTGACTATTTAGTCAATAATCATTTCAAAACTGCACTTTTAATGAGACATAATGTCATAGTAAATATAGGCTTGTTTAGTAAGTTTATTTTCATCAATGCATAGAAAAGTGATTCATTTTTCACAGTAAAGACCAAGGACTCCCGTTTTGAGGAGAATAATATGCAAATAGAAACGCTTTATGATGTTATGCAATGGACTAGAAATATACACCAACAGCTGCATGCATTTGCGGCACATTGCGCACTTACAAATGATAGCGAAAGAAGCGGATTACTGTTGGAGTATATTTCAGCCCACGAGCAAAAAATGGCTCTGGTTATCAGACAGTTCGAAGATAATGGCAATAGCAATGCACTTAACACTTATTGTCGGCATTATTATGAAAAAACCGCTATTCCTTTTAACACCATAGGTGAACATCCGTTTAAGAGGATGGATACCGATGAAATAGCGATGGCCACACTTGAGTATCATAAAAATATTGTAGGGCTGTTTGAATATCTACAAAACTGCAGTTCTGCACCTTCCGTAACAGAATTTCTTAGCAATATACTGTCCCTTGAAGAAGCTGAAAAGCGATTACTGGCACGTAATATGAAACAAATCGATGACTTCTAGTATGTCTGCTAAAAATCACATCCTTGTACCTATTGCTCGGTGTAGCTTCGGTATTTATTCTGTAGTTCAGATATTGAAATCTTGACTTCATGTGGGTAACAAGTAGATCTGCCATCACAATAATTATTGATTAGCCTTGAAACTAGAGTGTATGACTTAAACTGCCACATTATTAAGGATTAACATGAATCAACCCCTGAACATTGATTACTATTCTGATATTCTTTGTGTGTGGGCTTGGGTTGCACAACAACGTATTGAGGAGTTAAATCAAAAGTCAGCACAACAAAATCTACAAGGCAGTCCAAGTTATATTATCGACGAAGGTAGACAAATATTTTATGGTAACGTAGGTTATCGTGTTCTTCTTGCGAATATAGAAGCATTATTGTAAAAATCAGCAGTCGAGGCTAGTTGGTGCTAAAAACCTTAGACTACCAACTGTGGTTCTCTAAGTTCTACAAGATGCTATGAACACCTCTAGACCATTTTAACGTTTTTAGAGTTATACCTCTTAGTTCCTTCTTAGTTTAGCCACTGAATACTCATATTCATATTTTTAATGGCATCTATGACATACGCAAATGTAGCTATATTAGGTATCAGATGATGTTTTAAGTTAAATTATGTATTAAAATATTTATAATGTGTACGCTATCGCACAGACACACTTTTAGATAAATTATAAATTGGATACAGAGTTTAGATTGATATGCCTTTAATGGGTAAATTTTATCTTAATAAGATATTTTATGTTATTTATCTTGATGTTGTGGCTCATCATTAGGATGTCGTTTAGTTGGAAAATCACTAGGTAATTAAATAATGGAATTCAGTCATGGTTAATACTAGATTTCAGTAAATAAAATGATCGCCACAAAATATTTTCCTATTTAAACCAATGTCATATTGTAGCATTAATACCTAAGTTGACACGGTATGATTGATGTGGAGCCAGTCACACAATTTTATGAAAACACCGCGGAATTAATTTTAGCCTAATTTCTATGTCGCTTTACTGATATTTTACCAACTAAGATTTTTACTAAAAATATTTAGATGTTTACTAAACGCTATTTACTAAAAATGAACAATGACTCATAGCTGATTGTTAGCGATCATTATTATTTAGATGTTATATCAACAACAAAAGGAAATTGACCATGAACAAAGACCAGATAGAAGGTTCAATAAAAGACGCAGCAGGCAAAGTGCAGCAAAAAATTGGTGAGATCGTTGGCAACCCGAAACAGCAGATGAAAGGGGTTCAGAAACAGATAAAAGGTAAAACTCAAAAAGCAATTGGTAATGTAAAAGAAGCTGCTAAGGATGCCGAAAAACACAGTTGATGTCAGAGGCTTTTACAATTAAGTAAGCACCTTAAGCATAAAGTTTGGCAGCTTTATGTGGGTATTTAAAAGGATCTTAGTCTGTAGTGCTCAAGTCATATTGATTAAGATTTCTGGTTCGAGTTATATCCATAATGTCTAGGAGACTCTCATGAGTATAGGAACAATATTATTGGTGGTTTTGATTCTGATGCTGATCGGTGTGGCTCCGACTTGGCCACACAGTAAGAGCTGGGGGTACGGCCCGAGCGGTGGATTAGGTTTGGTAGTATTGATCCTCGTTATATTCCTTCTACTCGGTAAAATTTGAGCGATAAAGCCTAAGTGATGTATGACTTCAATATTGAGTCATCATTTCTAATTGCCGTAGGTAGCTAAAAATAGTGAGTGATGTTTTTAGTCGTTTAAAAATGGCTGACATCGCTCGTTTTTCTTGTACGGCAGTGCTCGCTATACTGAGATTGAAAGGTTCTGTACGCCTAGCGAGATATCTCGTTAAGGTAGCATTAGGTGAAGTCCTTCACGCTAAAAATGAAAGTCACTAAGTCCGTAGAATACAGTGTCCGTAGTAATACAGTTTGCACGCTAGTATTCTGCAAGACTGTTTGCACGCTAGTATTCTGCAAGACTGTATGAAATGAGCTAAATGGTGCAATAACACATGCAGAGGTTTGTATTATAAGAACGGCAACTTAGTGGCTAAAGGCGTTTGCTCACGAAAATGGCTTGCTCAAACAGCCAGATTGAATACTTATTTGTGAACAATAGGTGTGTGAGCAACAGGCGTATCTGTAAAAAGGTAATGTTTTAGCTGTTTATCAAAGCTCGGATCTTGTCTCCTTATCCATTCTTGTAGCATTGCAGCATGTTCTTTTTCTTCGTCTCGATTATGTATAAGTATCTCTCTCAACTCATTATTTTTGCACGCATCAACTCTTTGGTTATACCAGTCTATTGCTTCAAGCTCTTCCATCAGTGATGTAAGTGCACGGTGCATGTCCTTGGTTTTATCGGTGAGTTCAGTAATGGGTTCATGATAACCTTCATTCGACATTGGGATTTCCTCGCTAAATGCAGATAGGATCGCTCACTATTGAGCGGTGATGATAATTGCAGATGATTGTCTGAACGCTATTTTCAACGAACAGACTTTGAATGCATTATTCTGCGACCTTAACCGTCGAGTGTCTGTTCGATGCCGTACTTAGTCAAAAATTTTTAGGCAGCTCGTTTAAAAGGATTGGAGAGGGCGCAGAAATACCACTGCGAATATTTGATTTAGCACTGGATATTACTTTGGATTTTGAACTTTGAGATATTTGGGAATGAATTTTAAATAAAAAAACAAAGGTAGATTAATTGTATTTAGCTTGATAAGCAGAGCGGGATTAATGAAATACATAATAAGAAATGGTACACCCGAGTGGACTCGAACCACCGACCCCTACCATGTCAAGGTAGTGCTCTAACCAACTGAGCTACGGGTGCACTGTTTGAATTTCACTTTTTATACTCTGTGAAGAGAGTGGTACACCCGAGTGGACTCGAACCACCGACCCCTACCATGTCAAGGTAGTGCTCTAACCAACTGAGCTACGGGTGCATCGCAAAATTTAACAAGCTATTCAAAAGCGTTGCGCCTTGGAACGAGCGCTATATTAGGGGCATAGCGCAGGGCTGGCAAGCAAAAAAAACAAATTTGTCGTCAAATGGTGAATTGCTGTGCAACTTGCCCAGTGTTTCAACAACGCCGCCGATAAAACCGCAATTTCTTATTCGCTTTACTTCAGAGAATGCATCGAAATCAAACTGATAAACCAAAAGGCGAGCACTGTCGCTCGCCATTAATGCAATCAATGGTGAACACTGTCACCTTCAATAAGGCTCAAATGCACGCCATGCTTTTGGATGTAACGCAGACGAATGAAAAATAACAGCGCTGCTGAGGTCAAGCCCGCAATCAATCCTGCCCAGAATCCATGGGCGCCCATCGCGGGAACGATATGGTCCGTATAAGCTAAGGTATAACCGATTGACATACCAATCCCCCAGTAGGAAAACAGCGTGATATAAAAGGCGCTGCGTGTATCTTTATAACCGCGAAGAGCACCCGCTGCGACCACTTGAACTGAATCAGATAATTGATACAGGGCTGCCATCAACATCAAGCTGCCGGCTAAGGCAACCACTTCAGGATCACCATTATAAAGTTTCGCAATTTGGAATCTAAATAATACGGTCAAGACCGCTGTCGTTAGAGCAAGGGATAGTGCCAGCCATAAGCCCACTTTAGTGACCACCGCGGAAATATCGGCGCGATCACGGCCTAAGTAATAACCAATCCGAATCGATACCGCGATACCTATCGATAACGGCAGCATAAATACGATGGCAGAAAAGTTGAGCGCAATCTGGTGACTTGCGACCACTGTTGCGCCAAGTGGCGCGAGTAACAGCGCTATGATGGCAAATAAACTCACTTCAAAAAACAGCGCCATTGCTATCGGCATGCCGAGTTTGGTCATTTTCTTCATCGTTTCAAAGTCTGGACGATGAAATTTACTGAAGGGAGCTAAAGCCGCGAATTTTTTATGTAACTGCATGTAAATGGTCATGGCAACTAGCATGGCCCAGAATACGAGAGCAGTGGCGATACCACAGCCTGCGCCGCCCATGGCCGGTACGCCAAAGTGTCCATAAATAAAAATATAGTTAGCGGGGATATTTACGGCTAGACCGACAAAACCAATGACCATGGTCGGTAAGGTATAGGATATACCTTCACTGCAGCCACGTAGCACTTGATAAAGCACAAATGCGGGTGCGCCCCATAAAATACCGTCGAGATATCCTATGGTTAAGCGGTATAATTCGGGTTCTAAATCCATATGGCTAAGCACAAAGGGCGCAGATGCGAGGAAAACCATCACGCCAATGCCGCCAATGATGGCAAGATAGGCACCTTGAAAGGCCAAAGGTTGGATGGCTTTTTGATTATTCGCTCCATTGTAGTGGGCAAATAAAGGCGTAAAAGCCATCAGTAAACCTTGGACGAACAGAATAGCGGGTAACCAAAGGCTAGTGCCGACTGCAACAGCGGCCATATCAACCGCGCTAACACGGCCCGCCATAACGGTATCAATAAAGCCCATCATGGTCTGAGTGACCTGAGCTATTAGCACCGGCAGCGCCAATTGGATTAAACGTTTGGCTTGATAGCCTGAATGATTCATAAATACAGCCTTTAACGATTAAGCGAGCAGAAAATGTTTACAGGTATAGTTCAAGCCACCTGCGAGGTGGTTGCAATACATAAGAAAGATGGCCTAAATACCCTTGAGGTAGCGTTCGAACCTGATTTGCATGAGGGACTTGCGATTGGTGCAAGTGTGGCAAATAACGGGGTATGTCTTACTGTGACTCAGGTCGTTGATGATAGGATATTTTTCGACGTAGTGGAAGAGACCTTGCGACTGACGAATCTGGCTAATTTGTCTATAGGTCAAAGCGTCAATGTTGAGCGTTCGTTAACTTTTGGTAGTGAAATTGGTGGCCACATTCTCTCTGGCCATATCCATACTAAAGCCAAAGTCATCGATATTAGCCATACAGAACAGCATTATGATCTGACACTGGGCATTGAGCCTAAATGGATGGATTACATTTTTTATAAAGGTTTTGTTGGCGTTAATGGCTGTAGTTTAACGGTTGGCGAGGTGAGTGACTCCGGTTTTAAGTTGCACTTAATTCCTGAAACCCTAAAACTGACCAATTTAAGCCAGTGCAAAGTGGGGGATGAACTCAATATCGAGATCGACAGCCAAACGCAAGTTATCGTCGACACAGTCGAGCGCGTGCTGGCCAGGCGTTTTAACGAACAAGCACGTTAGTTTCGTGACATCGCAGCGGGTAGTGCAATCTCGTTTAATAGATTTGCTCGTCGTCTGAATCGATATACAGCTCAACCGTCCGTCTCGATTCATCGATGTGTAAGCGTAAGTGAATCGGATTACAACAAATTCGGCAGTCATCGTAATAATCTTGGTCTCCACAGCTGGCATCGATACTGATATCTTGATGGTGCCCGCAGTGGGGACAAGCAATAACTTTGTTCATGACTCTCATGGTGCAACTCCTTATCGCCAATAGAGCGAATCGCTCTGCTCAATCAACGCATCTCACACTTCGTACGCTTATATTGTCTGCGCTTTGTCGATATTCGAAACCTGAGTGCGCTTTATGTGCTTCCTATTTGAGTATACAGCAGAGTGCAGTGCACTGACTTAGATGAAGTCGGTCTCAAAACGCAGCATGATAGACCTTCTGGTTAAATATTTTCTTGTTGGATCATTATCTCTTCTAAAAACTAGTCCTTTACCGTCACTAACCCCTCCATTTCACTGCTATGTAACACGCCATCGCGGGCATTTTGGGTAATATCCAGCGTTAAAAGCTGCATTTGTTGCTCAAGTTCACTTTTAATATCAACGAGTAACTCTTGAGTATCAATCAAAGATTTGCTTGTGCTTTTCACCTGAGGCTCAGGTAAAGCGGTTGCAGTGTGCGTGAGCGCCACAGCCAGTAGAATGCAGTTCAACATATCAACTCCCTTGTCATGTTTTCAGTGATGCCCAATAAACTGGCGCTAGAATAGGGGAGTTAGATGACCAAGAAGTTACCAAGACACTGCAAAATCATGAATTTGCTTTTTGTTTCCAATCCCAATTCTGGTCAATATGCTTGCGCCTTTTAGCTACAATCCCTTAGAATAAACACCCTGCTACGCAAGGCGGCTAAGACTCCTGTACTGTCTTAACCTAGCGAGCATTTCTCTTACATTAACTAAAACCAAGTGGCCCTACGTGTGGGTCACCACTGGAAAGGACATTTCATGCCTGTAATTACACTTCCCGATGGTAGCAAACGCGAGTTTGCTCATGCTGTATCGACCCTCGATGTTGCCGCCGATATTGGCCCTGGTTTAGCGAAAGCTTGTATCGCTGGCCGCGTTAATGGCGAATTAAAAGATGCTTGCGATCTCATTGAAACCGATGCTGAGCTATCAATCATTACCGCCAAAGACGAAGAAGGTGTTGAAATTCTTCGCCATTCTTGCGCGCATTTATTAGGTCACGCGATTAAGCAAATGTGGCCAGAAACCAAGATGGCGATTGGTCCTGTTATCGATAATGGCTTCTACTATGATATCGACCTTGAGCACAAGTTGACTCAAGATGACATCGACGCATTAGAAAAGCGCATGCTTCAACTGGCAAAAACCAACTATGACGTAGTAAAACGTGTCGTTAGTTGGCAAGAAGCCCGTGATACATTCGCTGCGCGCGGTGAAGATTATAAGATTGCCATTCTGGATGAGAACATCAGCAAAGACGCGACGCCTGCGCTGTATCATCACGAAGAATACACTGACATGTGTCGTGGACCGCACGTACCTAACATGCGTTTCTGCCAGCATTTTAAATTAATGAGCATTGCCGGCGCTTACTGGCGTGGCAACTCAGAAAACAAGATGTTGCAACGTATCTATGGTACTGCTTGGGCAGATAAAAAAGCCCTGAGCACACACTTAACCCGTCTTGAAGAAGCGGCTAAGCGTGACCACCGTAAAATCGGTAAGCAGCTCGACTTGTATCACATGCAAGAAGAAGCACCGGGTATGGTGTTTTGGCATAACGACGGTTGGAGCATCTTCCTCGAATTAGAAAGATTCATTCGCCGTAAGCTAAACCAATACACTTATCAAGAAGTAAAAGGCCCATTAATGATGGACCGCGTGTTGTGGGAACGTTCTGGTCACTGGGATAAATACTCAGAAGCCATGTTCACGACCAGCAGCGAAAACCGCGAATACGCCATCAAACCAATGAACTGCCCAGGCCACGTGCAGATCTTCAACCAAGGGTTGAAATCTTACCGCGATCTGCCATTACGTATGGCGGAATTTGGTTGCTGTCACCGTAATGAACCTTCAGGCTCGTTACACGGATTAATGCGTGTGCGTGGCTTTACGCAAGACGACGCCCATATTTTTTGTACTGACAGCCAAGTTCAAGAAGAAGTGAGTGCCTGTATCCAGATGGTTTACGATACTTACGCCACCTTCGGCTTTGAAAATATCGTAGTAAAACTGTCTACTCGCCCAGAGAAACGTATCGGTGACGATGCGATGTGGGACAGAGCGGAAGAAGCACTTAAGCAAGCTCTGCGTGCCAATAATATTGAATTCACTATTTTGCCTGGCGAAGGTGCGTTCTACGGACCAAAAATCGAATTTACTTTACACGATTGTTTGGACCGAGCGTGGCAATGTGGTACTGTGCAGCTCGATTATGCGTTGCCAAGCCGTCTTGGTGCAACTTACGTTGCCGAAGATAACAGCCGTCAGACCCCAGTGATGATCCATCGTGCTATTTTAGGCTCTTTGGAACGATTCTTGGGTATCTTGATAGAAGAATATGCAGGACGTTTCCCAACTTGGTTAGCCCCAATGCAAGTTGTCGTGATGAATATCACCGATAAACAGGCTGATTATGTTGAAGAAGTCGTGAAATTCTTCAAAGAACAAGGTATTCGAGCGTCTTTTGACTTGAGGAATGAGAAAATAGGCTTTAAAATACGCGAGCACACCTTAAGGCGTGTCCCTTATTTGTTGGTCGTTGGCGATCAAGAAATGGAAAATAAGGAAGTAGCGGTGCGTACCCGTGATGGTATCGATTTAGGTAAGATGCGACTTGAAGATTTCGCCACTAAAATCCATCAACAGATTTCGCTCCGTAGTCTCAAATTGTTGGAGGAATAGGTCATAAAGATCAAAAAAACAGCAGGGCGTCAGCCGGCCCCTAATAGAATCAATGAAGAAATCACAGGTGTACCAGAAGTACGCTTAACAGGCATTGATGGTGAAGCTATTGGTGTGGTAAGCATCAGAGATGCTCAGAATTTGGCAGATGAAGCAGGTGTAGACCTAGTTGAAATCAGCCCAAATGCTGAACCTCCAGTATGTCGCATTATGGACTACGGTAAGTTCCTTTTTGATAAGGCTAAGTCAGCCAAGGAACAAAAGAAGAAGCAAAAGCAGGTTCAGGTCAAGGAAATTAAATTCCGTCCTGGAACTGACGAAAACGACTATCAGGTAAAACTACGCAACCTGATACGTTTTCTGGAAGACGGGGACAAAGCGAAAATTACGCTTCGTTTCCGAGGTCGCGAAATGGCACACCAAAACCTGGGTATGGATCTATTGAACCGTATCAAGGCTGATTTGGACGAGTATGCGGTTGTTGAATCTTTCCCGAAAATGGAAGGCCGACAAGCAATTATGGTGCTAGCACCTAAAAAGAAATAAGTAGGGCAAAACTTAAAGTAGCAAAGGTCTATGGCCTTTGCTCGCCTTGCTTTTTATTAAACATCCCAATGCGGAGTTTTAGAAATGCCTAAAATGAAAACAGACAAGGGTGTAGCGAAGCGTTTTAAGAAAACCGCTAATGGTTTCAAGCGCAAGCAAGCACACTTACGTCACATTTTGACGAAAAAAAGCACTAAACGTAAACGTCACTTACGTGCCAAATGTTTAGTATCAAAAGCTGACGTTCCAGCAATCGCGCGTCAATTACCTTACGCTTAATTTAGGAGATTAGAAAATGCCAAGAGTTAAGCGTGGTGTAACCGCTCGTGCTCGTCACAAGAAAGTTTTAAAACTAGCTAAAGGTTATTATGGCGCTCGTAGCCGTACTTACCGTGTTGCTGTTCAAGCAGTAACTAAAGCTGGTCAATATGCTTACCGTGACCGTCGTCAGAAAAAACGTCAATTCCGTCAACTTTGGATTGCACGTATTAATGCTGCCGCTCGTCAAAATGGTCTGTCTTACAGCCGTTTCATCAACGGTCTGAAAAAGGCGTCTATCGAAATCGATCGTAAGATTTTGGCTGACATCGCTGTATTCGATAAAGTTGTATTTGCAACTTTAGTTGAAAAAGCAAAAGAAGCGTTAAACTAAGAAATTAGTTTGTTGCTGTAGAAAAGGGACCATTTGGTCCCTTTTTTTGTGCGCCATTTTAGGCTTAACCCAACCTAAACACTTATAAGCGCTCATTTAACTGGTACAAGATTAAGAATCGGTGAAGGAAAGACATGTGCGTGAACAATGTCGATTGGCACAGCCCGCAAAAATTTTTGCTATTGCTTAACAATTTTGACCTAAAAAAATAGCAGGCTAAGCCTGCTATTCGTTGAAAAATCGAGTCTAGTTACTTTTTAGCGTCTAAATAACGCTCTGCATCGAGTGCGGCCATACAGCCTGTGCCCGCAGAAGTAATCGCTTGACGATAATGTTGGTCCATCACATCACCACAAGCATAAACACCTTCGATACTGGTTTGCGTGGCGTTACCTTGCAAACCGCTCTGTACTTTTAAATAACCGTGGTTCATTTCCAACTGGCCTTCAAAAATACCGGTATTAGGACTGTGACCAATGGCGACGAACACACCAGCAACGGCTAAGTCAGTGATCGAGCCATCTTTAGTGCTCTTCATCTTCAGGCCGTTCACACCCATAGCATCACCAACTACTTCATCCATGGTTTGATCTAAGTGAAGGATGATGTTGCCATTGGCAACTTTGTCCATCAGACGGTCGATCAGAATTTTTTCTGAGCGGAAGGTGTCACGACGGTGGATCAGATGAACTTCAGCGGCAATATTGCTTAAGTACAATGCTTCTTCAACGGCAGTGTTACCGCCACCTATCACAGCGACTTTTTGATTGCGATAGAAGAAACCATCACAGGTCGCACAGGCTGATACGCCGCGGCCCTTGAATGCTTCTTCTGACTCTAATCCTAAGTAACGGGCAGAAGCGCCAGTTGCGATGATCAGTGCATCACAGGTGTACTCGCCATTGTCGCCTTTCAAGCGGAAAGGGCGCTCGGTTAAGGTGACTTCGTTAATGTGATCGAACAAGATTTCAGTATCGAACTTTTCAGCATGCTTCTGCATACGTTCCATCAAGGCTGGACCCGTTAAGTCGTCCGCGTCACCTGGCCAGTTTTCAACTTCAGTCGTCGTGGTTAATTGACCGCCTTGCTGCATACCTGTGATCATCACAGGTTTTAAATTCGCACGCGCAGCATAAACGGCTGCGGTATATCCTGCTGGGCCTGAACCCAAAATCAATAAGTTACAATGTCTGACCTGGCTCATTTTTATCTCCGTGCCTTTAGCAAATTGCAAGGATTGTAGGGAATTTACCTGTGGGGGTAAAGTGTTGGAGGGCGATTCTTTTAGATTGCACTAATCGAGTCCATCCGTTTTAGTATGGAGAGTGTCAGTTTTACTTTACTGTGAATAAATAGCTTAAGTGTGAACCACGAAATGAAGCACGGGATGAGCTTGTATAAATATGATGGTGCGATCGTAGTGGAGCCTATTTCTACCCAATAAAAAATCGGCCTCAATAGTATCGAGACCGATTTGAATTACATACTAAGTAAAGCCAGCTTAAATCCACATAAAAAGTTAAGTTAATTAAAAACTTATACTAATAGTGTCGCAGGAGATGTGAACGCTAAGTTTAGGGCGTGAGCCACTTCCTTACACACCACTTTACCGTGCATGACGTTTAAGCCATTAAGAAAATGCTTGTCTTGCAACAGCGCTTCTTTATAGCCTAAATTTGCTAACTTGAGAATGTACGGTAAGGTTGCATTATTAAGCGCAAATGTTGAAGTACGAGCGACCGCACCAGGCATATTTGCAACACAGTAATGCACAACATCATCAACGATATAGGTAGGATCTTGGTGAGTAGTGGCATGTGAAGTTTCAACACAACCGCCTTGATCGATCGCCACGTCAACGATAGCGCTGCCAGGTTTCATACGTGAAATCATGCTACGAGTAACTAATTTTGGCGCCGCAGCACCAGGAATTAGTACACCACCGATCACAAGATCGGCCTCAATAACATGACGTTCAATTGCATCCGCAGTTGAGTAAATGGCTTTTACAGCAGAACCGAATTGCACATTTAAACGACGTAGAGCATCAATACTGCGATCAAGCACAACAACATCAGCACCCATGCCAACTGCTACTTGTGCTGCATTAGTACCAACCATACCGCCGCCAATAATGACGACTTTAGCAGGCTCAACCCCCGGTACGCCGCCCAGCAACATACCGCGGCCACCAGAAGATTTCTCTAATGCCATAGCGCCAGCTTGGATTGACATACGACCAGCGACTTCAGACATAGGAGCAAGCAAAGGCAGGCCACCACGATCGTCTGTCACAGTTTCGTAAGCGATACATACGGCACCACTTTTGATTAAATCTTCAGTTTGCGGTAAATCTGGAGCAAGATGCAGATAAGTAAATAAAATCTGATCGTGACGCAACATAGCGCGTTCAACTGCTTGAGGCTCTTTTACTTTTACAATCATCTGCGCTTTAGCAAAAACTTCAGCAGCAGTCGCTAAAATTGTGGCGCCAGCATCAATATAATCTTGATCTGAAAAACCAATACCTATGCCTGCATTTGTTTCAACAAAAACGTCGTGACCTTTGATCGCCAACTCGCGAACACTAGAAGGAACCATACCGACACGATATTCGTGGTTTTTAATTTCCTTGGGAACACCAATAATCATCTTTGAGCCTCAATTGCCTGAAATCCCACTTTTAATGGGCATAATTGTTATTTTATCGTGACCTGAACGTGATTAATTCAGGGATATCTAGTATAGTATCGGCGACGCAGTTTATGCTGCTGAACTTTCGGCATACGTAGAATAAAATGTTGTTTTAGTGATAAAGCAAGGTTAAATAAATGGCATATAATAAAAAGAGTCCTGTAAAAGACTTGGATCGCATCGATCGCAACATTCTTAATGAACTACAACTTGATGGCCGCATTTCAAATGTGGAATTGTCAAAAAGAGTCGGACTAAGTCCAACTCCGTGTTTAGAAAGAGTAAAACGTCTCGAAAAGCAAGGTTACATCAATGGCTATACCGCATTGGTGAATCCTCATTTCTTGGGTGCATCCCTACTGGTATTCGTGGAAATCACATTAAGCCGTGATACTCCCGAAGTGTTTGATAAGTTTAACCGTGCAGTGCAACTACTAGATGATATTCAAGAATGTCATCTGGTTTCAGGCGATTTTGACTACTTACTGAAAACTCGTGTTTCAGATATGTCGGCTTATCGTCGCTTGTTAGGTGAAACTTTATTGAAATTACCTTCTGTTTCCGACACGCGTACTTATGTTGTGATGGAAGAAGTTAAGCACACCAGTCGTGTAGCGATAAATCATCTACTCTCAGATATCTAAATTACCCTGATTGTTTGGTTTTACAATAAGGGGCTTAGGCCCCTTATTTATCAGTAACGTCGATATATCCATCTCATTTAACGCTTATTGCTATTAGCCTTGTATTGCCCTTAAGTTTGCTAACTTAGGGGCTTCTTTTTGTGGCATTTTTAAACAAATTTGTTAACGGAAGTGTTTGTGTAATAACTCATTCCTCCCTAAAAGCACACTAAAACACCTCAATAGACTAAATTTTGCCAATCATGACCAATTCTGTATAGAAAAACAGGCTAATGTGCTCCACATTTAGTGGGATTCTGGTATCGTTAGCCCACCTGTTTTCACTTTTATGGATTACGTCGTTTGTCTCAAGGAAATAGTGTACGCACGCTCACTGGCCTGCAACGTCTGCTGGAAGGCGGACTCATCATTTGTTGTGTTCTCGCCACTTATATTTTGCTCGCATTGACGAGTTTTAGTCCGTCTGATCCTGGTTGG
This sequence comes from Shewanella sp. SM23, assembly GCF_025654295.1. Taxonomy (NCBI): domain Bacteria; kingdom Pseudomonadati; phylum Pseudomonadota; class Gammaproteobacteria; order Alteromonadales; family Shewanellaceae; genus Shewanella; species Shewanella sp. SM23. Next base: position 42,009 of record NZ_JAKKRM010000025.1, on the reverse strand, counting down.
AGTCAGTCGCATTTTCAAGGCGATATTAAAAACTGGACCGGGGCAGTAGGGGCTTGGATTGCCGATATTCTGTTATATTTCTTCGGCGTTACGGCTTATATCATGCCAATCATTGTCGCATCGACAGGTTGGTTATTGTTCAAACGTGCCCATCATTTACTTGAAATTGATTACTTTTCTGTGGCCCTGAGATTGATTGGATTTTTACTGATCATTCTAGGATTTTCTGCTTTGGCGAGTATGAATGCCAACAACATCTACGAGTTTTCGGCAGGCGGAGTGGCGGGTGATGTCATAGGCCAAGCCATGTTGCCGTATTTTAATAAACTCGGCACTACCTTATTACTGCTGTGTTTCTTGGGCTCAGGCTTTACGCTGTTGACTGGGATTAGCTGGCTGACTGTGGTCGAGAAAATCGGCTTAGTCTCTATTTGGATTTATAAAAAGTTAAAATTATTGCCGCAAGCGATGAAGCGTGAGCATGAAACCGAGGATACCCGTGGTTTTATGTCCGTGGTGGATAAGTTTAAACAGCGCCGTGAATCCCAATATGTGCTAGAAAAGCCCCCCATAGTTGAAAAGCCTAAGGTGCGTGAGCGTCATATTGGTCGTAGAGCTGAGATAACCCCAACGCTATATGCTGCCACTGATGATATGGTCATTGAACCAGAAGGTATTATTACTGAAACTGAGAATAATTCGTCGCCAAAAAACAAACTATCGGCGCTTGCAAAAATTCTGAGCTTGAATGGCAGTAAAAGTAAGAGTGCACAACGGGTTGAGCCACAAATCGATAATGATGATTTGGCCGCCCATGGCAATTTTGAAGCGCCACCTTGGTTAGCTGAGCCTCAACATTCAAATGCCAATGAGCAAGACAGTGCCGATTTTAATTCGCATTCATTCGATCATGATGACAATGAGCCAGTGTTTAGCAGTCAAGCATTTACAGAAGATGAGGATGATGATGAAAGTCTAGGTTTTAGCGATGATGACGTCATTGATTTTGATACTAAAGTGTCAACAGGTGCAGTGAATCAAGCGCAGCGTAATAAGCAAGATCAAAAAGCTAAAATTGTCGATGGCATTGTGGTATTGCCAGGACAAGAAGATAAACCCGCACCGAAAAAACCGATGGATCCTCTGCCGAGTATTAACTTGCTCGACATACCTGACCGTAAGAAGAATCCGATCAGCCCAGAGGAATTGGATCAAGTCGCCCGCCTTGTTGAGCTTAAACTGGCCGATTTCAACATCATCGCCAATGTAGTGGGTGTGTATCCAGGTCCTGTGATCACACGCTTTGAATTAGAATTAGCGCCGGGCGTTAAAGCGTCAAAAATCTCTAATCTATCAAAGGATTTAGCTCGTTCATTACTGGCTGAAAGTGTGCGCGTGGTTGAAGTTATTCCGGGTAAGGCTTATGTCGGACTCGAATTGCCCAATAAATTCCGCGAAACCGTGTTTATGCGCGATGTGTTAGATTGTGCCGCCTTTACTGAGAGTAAATCCAACTTAACTATGGTGTTAGGCCAAGATATTGCTGGTGACCCCGTTGTTGTTGATCTTGGTAAAATGCCACATTTATTGGTAGCCGGTACTACAGGCTCTGGTAAGTCTGTGGGTGTAAACGTGATGATCACCAGCTTACTGTATAAGTCTGGCCCAGAAGATGTACGCTTTATCATGATCGACCCCAAAATGTTGGAATTGTCTGTCTATGAAGGTATTCCGCATTTGCTATGTGAAGTCGTGACCGACATGAAAGAAGCTGCCAATGCGCTGCGTTGGTGTGTCGGCGAGATGGAACGTCGCTACAAGCTGATGTCTATGATGGGCGTGCGTAACATCAAGGGCTATAACGCTAAAATTGCCGAAGCGAAAGCCAATGGCGAAGTGATTTTAGATCCTATGTGGAAGTCATCCGACAGCATGGAGCCTGAAGCGCCTGCGTTAGATAAGCTGCCATCGATTGTTGTCGTGGTCGATGAATTTGCTGACATGATGATGATTGTTGGTAAAAAAGTTGAAGAGTTGATTGCCCGTATTGCCCAAAAAGCGCGTGCTGCAGGGATACATTTGATCTTGGCAACCCAAAGACCGTCAGTGGATGTGATCACAGGTTTGATTAAGGCCAACATTCCCACACGTATGGCGTTCCAAGTGTCATCTCGTATCGATTCGCGCACCATTTTAGATCAACAGGGTGCCGAAACCTTGCTTGGTATGGGTGACATGTTATTTTTGCCACCGGGTACCGCGGTACCGAATCGTGTTCATGGTGCGTTCGTTGATGATCATGAAGTTCACCGTGTCGTTGCCGACTGGTGCGCCCGTGGCAAACCGCAATATATCGAAGAAATCCTCAACGGTGCCAGTGATGGTGAACAAGTATTATTGCCTGGTGAAACCGCTGAATCAGACGAAGAATATGATCCGTTATACGATGAAGCAGTCGCCTTTGTGACTGAAACTCGTCGCGGCTCGATTTCAAGCGTACAGCGTAAATTTAAGATTGGTTATAACCGTGCAGCCCGCATTATTGAACAGATGGAAGCACAAGGTATTGTTTCTGCTCAAGGCCACAACGGTAACCGTGAAGTCTTAGCGCCGCCAGCACCAAAACATTATTAAGCCGCGCTAAGGCGTAGCTTTGATACACCCAAGGGTTTACAGGGTAAGGAATAAAATGAAAAAACGATTATGCGCTGTGTTGTTAGCTTCACCTTTGCTATTTAGCGCGGCTGTGTTTGCCGATGATGCGCAGCAGCTCAGGGAAAAATTGATTGGTACCGCTTCACTAAAAGCCGATTTCAAACAAACCGTAACAGATGTCAATAAAAAGGTTATTCAAACGGGGTCTGGCATTTTTGCCTTAGCGTATCCGAATCAATTTTATTGGCATTTAACCCAGCCCGATGAATCGCAGATTGTCGCTGATGGTAAAGATTTGTGGATCTACAATCCTTTCGCCGAGGAGGTGGTCATCATGGATTTTGCTGAAGCAATCAATGCATCTCCCATCGCATTGCTCGTCCACCGCGACGATGCGACTTGGTCACAGTATTCAGTGTCCAAGAAACAAGATTGCTATGAGATCAAACCTAAGGCGATTGATTCGGGCATATTGTCCGTCAATGTGTGTTTCAAAAATACCCAGTTAGTCAACTTTAATGTTGCCGATGATAAAGGTAATTTAAGCCTGTTTGATTTAAGCAATCAGCAAGCCATCACAAATAAAGACAAAGCCTTGTTCACCTTTGTGATCCCAGACAGCGTCGATGTTGATGATCAACGTCGTAAAGCAGCGCATTAGGCTATCGCGTGAGCAGTTTATCGTTTAATTTTGCACCCGATTTTCGTCCCTTGGCCGCACGCATGCGGCCAAGAACGATTGGCGAGTACATAGGTCAAGCCCATTTACTGGGTGAGGGCCAACCACTACGCAAAGCATTGGAAGCTGGGCGCGCCCATTCCATGATGTTGTGGGGACCGCCGGGCACAGGTAAAACAACCTTAGCTGAATTAATCGCACATTATTCAAATGCTCACGTTGAGCGCATTTCCGCGGTCACCTCTGGCGTTAAGGACATTCGCGCCGCGATTGAGCAAGCAAAAGCCGTTGCAGAATCCCGTGGCCAACGTACTCTATTGTTTGTCGATGAAGTCCACCGATTTAATAAGAGTCAGCAGGATGCCTTTCTGCCATTTATTGAAGATGGCACAGTGATCTTTATCGGCGCGACCACAGAAAATCCGTCTTTTGAAATCAATAATGCCTTACTCTCGCGGGCAAGGGTCTATCTTATCAAGCGCTTAAGCCATGATGAAATCGCCCATATAGTGACTCAAGCCTTAAACGATAACGAGCGCGGTTTAGGCCTACGACAATTTGTAATGCCAACCGATGTGCTCACCACATTGGCACAACTTTGTGATGGTGATGCCCGTAAAGCGTTAAATCTTATTGAGTTGATGAGTGATATGCTCATCGACGGTGGCACCTTTACCACTGAAATGTTAATTCAAGTGGCGGGGCACCAAGTTGCTGGTTTTGATAAGAACGGTGATCAGTTTTACGATTTAATCTCGGCTGTACATAAATCCATTCGCGGATCAGCACCTGATGCCGCGTTGTATTGGTTTTGTCGAATATTAGAAGGCGGTGGCGATCCGCTTTACGTGGCAAGGCGCTTACTGGCGATTGCCTCTGAAGATGTGGGCAATGCCGATCCTGCGGCGATGACAATCGCACTAAATGCCTGGGATTGTTTTCACCGTGTTGGCCCCGCCGAAGGTGAGAGAGCAATAGCACAAGCCATTGTTTATCTTGCCAGTGCGCCTAAGAGCAACGCTGTGTATACCGCATTTAAGGCGGCGCGTGCGTTAGCTCGCGAAACAGGGCAAGTCGAAGTGCCGCACCATTTACGCAATGCACCGACTCAGTTAATGAAAGACATCGGCATGGGAGCTGGGTATCGATATGCCCACGATGAAGCCAATGCCTATGCCAGTGGTGAAAATTATTTCCCCGAATCCCTGCAAACAGCACAGTTTTATTTTCCGACTGAGCGAGGGTTTGAGAAGCGGATCAAAGATAAATTGGCGCAATTAGCCCAGTTAGATCAAGCCAGTGAGAACAAAAGATATGACTAACATCTTATTAGTGGCTTTCGGCGGGTCAATTGGAGCAGTTTTACGCTATCTTATTTCAATATTCATGATCCAAGTATTTGGCAGCAGTTTTCCTTTTGGTACACTGTTGGTTAATGTTATAGGTTCATTTTTTATGGGCGTAATTTACGCTCTGGGGCAAATGAGTCATATCAGCCCTGAACTCAAAGCGCTTATAGGTATCGGTCTATTAGGTGCTTTGACAACGTTTTCGACTTTCTCTAATGAAACCTTGTTGCTGATGCAAGAAGGGGATTGGCTGAAGGCGATTTTGAATGTGGTGTTGAATCTAAGTCTATGTTTATTCATGGTGTACTTAGGTCAACAACTGGTTTTTTCTCGCATTTAACTATTAAGAATATATCACATGTTAGATCCTAAATTTTTGCGCAACGAATTAGAAGTTACCGCTGAGCGACTGGCTACCCGTGGCTTTATTTTAGACATAGCTCATCTCATTCAATTAGAAGAAAAGCGTAAGTCACTGCAAGTGGCTACCGAAGAATTACAAGCGTCGCGTAATGCCATCTCCAAATCCATTGGCCAAGCTAAAGCCCGTGGTGAAGATGTTGACGCAATCATGGCGCAAGTGGGCGATTTAGGTTCACAGTTGGATGCCAAAAAGATTGAACTGGCCGCTGTACTTGAAGAAGTCAATGCCATTGCCATGTCTATGCCTAACCTGCCTGATGAATCAGTACCAATGGGTGCCGATGAAACAGAGAACGTTGAAGTGAGACGTTGGGGGACGCCACGCACTTTTGATTTCCCGATTAAAGATCATATCGATTTAGGTGAAGGCTTAAACGGCTTAGATTTTAAAAATGCCGTTAAAATTACTGGCTCACGTTTCATCGTAATGAAAGGCCAAGTCGCCCGCTTAAATCGCGCCATTGGTCAGTTCATGTTGGACTTACATACCACAGAGCACGGTTATACCGAAGCCTATGTGCCATTACTGGTTAACGAGGCAAGCTTACTCGGCACAGGCCAGCTACCTAAGTTTGGTGAAGACTTATTCCACACTAAACCTGCGACTGAAGAAGGCCAAGGCTTGAGCCTTATCCCAACCGCAGAAGTGCCATTAACGAACTTAGTTCGCGATAGCATTGTTGATGAAGACGAGCTGCCAATAAAGTTAACTGCGCATACTGCATGTTTCCGCAGCGAAGCGGGCTCATACGGCAAAGATACCCGTGGTCTGATCCGTCAGCACCAATTCGATAAAGTTGAAATGGTGCAAATTGTTAAGCCTGAAGATTCAATGGCGGCACTTGAAGCGCTGACTGGTCATGCTGAAACCGTGCTGCAGCGTTTAGGTTTACCGTATCGAACTGTGATTTTATGTACTGGCGATATGGGCTTTGGCTCAAGCAAAACCTACGATATCGAAGTCTGGTTACCAGCACAAAATACCTATCGTGAGATTTCTTCTTGCTCAAACATGAAGGATTTCCAAGCCCGTCGTATGCAAGCGCGTTACCGTGTGAAAGCAGATAATAAGCCTGCGCTATTGCATACGTTAAACGGCTCAGGTTTAGCTGTAGGTCGTACTTTAGTGGCTATTTTAGAAAACTATCAAAATGCTGATGGCAGTATCACAGTCCCTGAAGTTCTGCGTCCTTACATGGGCGGTTTGACTCAAATAGGCTAATGGAACACAAAATAATACTATGGATAAAGGCCAGCGCTATCTCCGTTGGCTTTCCTATACCGCTGTGATTGCAGTATTTTTTGCTGTAATGCTTGCCACCGTAGGCAAAGCCATCTGGGTTGTGTTAGAAAACGTCAAATAACCCTATCAACTTTGTTCAAGTAAAAAGAAAGGCATGTTTCCCAAGGGAACATGCCTTTTTGTTTGTGTCATGTTTACGTGACGACTTAACCCTATGCCATTAAATACACTTAGCTGGTTTGGGCAGGCCCGCGATTTTCGTTGCTTGTTTCGCAGGTCCAATCGGGAATAGGGTATATAAGTATTTTGAATTGCCTTTGTCTGGTCCTAAGGCTTGGCCAATGGCTTTAACTAATACACGGATAGCAGGGCTCGTTTTATATTCGAGATAGAAATCTCGAACAAAGTTAATCACTTCCCAATGGGCTGGCGTAAGTACAATTTGCTCTTCTGCCGCTAACAACAGGGCTATATCGGGTTGCCAATCGTTAAGATTTTTTAAATAACCTTGATGGTCACGGGCGATTTCTGCGCCATTAAATTGCAATGGATTTACCACGTTATCACCTTGTCATGGAGTAATGATTGAGCCACAAACTCATTGTAATCGATAAGCATGACGTTCTTTAAACGTTCGGATAGGCCACGTGCGACAACATCGTCTTTTAAGACCATCAACTTGAAGGGCGATAATGCCATTGCCCACTGGCGCAGCAGTAACGCGTTAACGCCATCGCTCGATAATAAAATCGCATCTTCCTTACAGGCGTAACGTAAACAAAGTTTCAGCGCGCTATCTCGACTGGGAGATGTTTGAATATGATGTAAAATCATTAGAATACTAAGACCTCATCCACTTGGTTTAAATGGGCTGCGATGGCTTCATCGTTGACGACTGTCACTGGGATCGACAGTAAGCCATGGCTTAAGCCGTAATCGGCTAAGGATTGCTTACAGACAAATACAGATCCAATATCATACAGCGGCAGTGCTTTAAAGGTGGAGATGTAATCTTTAGCACCGATAAGCTCAGGCTGTTGATCTTTAATCAAATGCAACACACCTTCATCCACAAACACTAAACTCACTTCTTGTTCGAAGCTAGCGCTAAGCAGGGCAAGATCTAAACCTTCGCGGCCACGAACAGTACCATGTGGCGAGCAGCGAAATAGAATACACAATTTTTTCATAGTAGCCCTGAGAGTTAAAAACTGATCAAACGATCGGCCGATTCAATACCTGTGATTAGCTCACCTAAACCGCCCATGATAAATGACTCGCCCACATTCCAGTAGCTAAGGCCATTCTCGCGGGCATCTTGCTGACTCACAATGCCGCGACGTAGCGCTGCAGACACGCAATTGACTAACGGGACCTGATGGGATTGCGCCAGCTGTTTCCAGTCACTGATCACATCGTTTTCATCGGAGGCGGGTAAGCTTAAATCTGTGGAGTTATACACGCCATCTTGATAAAAAAACACACAGATAATCTGATGCCCAGCTAAAAGTGCAGCTTGGGAGAAGCGTAAGGCGTTAACACTCGCCGACGTGCCATAAGCGGGCCCGTTCACTTGGATAATAAATTTGCTCATTTAAAATAAAAATGGCCCTAAAAGTAGGGCCATTCTAACGCAAGTTAAGCTAAAAATCGCTAACTAGGATTAGTCATCGTTGCCTATGCCCATCAGGTGCAACAGCGCGATGAAGAGGTTTAAGAAGTCTAGGTATAATGAGATAGTCGCGCGAATGTAGTTAGTTTCGCCGCCATTGACGATACGGCTAGTATCAAACAGGATAAAACCTGTCATCAGTAACGCCAAGCCTGCGTTAATTGCCATAAAGGCAACACTGTTACCCATAAAAATATTAATCACAGCGGCGGCGATCACCACAATCAAGCCGGCGAACAAGAATCCACGTAGGAAAGAGAAATCTTTCTTAGTGGTCACGGCATAGGCTGATAACGCAACGAAAATCACTGACGTTAACCCCAGTGCTTGCATGATCAGCTGTGGACCGTTTGCCATACCCGCGTAGTGATTGAGCATGTAGCCCAGTGAAGCACCTTCCATACCCGTAAAGGCAAACACCCAGAAGATACCCGCTGCAGACTCGGCTTTACGTAAAGTGACAAACAACAGTACTAGGCCACCAATCGATAAACCAATGGAGACTAATGGACTGATATTTAATGCCATTGCCAAACCCGCACACAGTGCAGAGAAGGCCAATGTCATCGATAACAGCATATAAGTGTTTTTAAGAAGTTTGTTCACTTCCAGTGTTGACGCACTCGTCGAATATAAGGTTTCTTGGGTCATGTTGATCTCCGTTGACACATTTCCAAACTGATCATTTTGATTTTTTACAGCACACTAAGTTCCCGTAAAATCCTAAAATGAACTTAACTGGTGCAATGATACCGTACATGAGATACGGGTGAAAGTCATAGAACCATGAATAACAAATTGTTAATCTTCAAAATTTTACTCAATTATTTATTTCAACTTTAACTGCAAAGCATAAAAAATAAGATTCTTGTATCTGCGTCTTCATCCACTATGAAGGTAAAGATTTAGTCTGTACATAAGCAGACGATACACAATCACATTCAATGCTGATTTCAATGACTAAATCAGCATATTGAGTTTAAACCAAGCTTAAGCCAGCCATTCTTTGTGCAATTTTTCAGTATCGCCAAGATATTCCAGCACCCAAGCGAGAGCAGGCGACATCTTGTCAGCATTCCAGGCCAAGCAACAAGGGCTTGTCTGCTTTGGATTTTCCAGTTGTTTTTCAACAAGCGCACCCGCCTTAATAAACACGCTCGCTAAATGCACTGGCATATAACCGACGCCTAAACCTTCGCGGAAACAGTTAATGGCACGGATCCAATCAGGTACGACTAACCTGCGTTGATTCTCTAGCAACCAAGTCATACGTTTTGGAATTTCCCGAGAGGTATCTTCTAAACAAATCGAGGGAAAAGGGCGCAGCTCATCGTCACTTAATGGGCGGTCAATACTGGCCAAGGGATGATTTTTACTAACAAGAAACGCCCACTCAATATCCCCCATGTCTTTATATTGGTAAACACCACCGACTGGAATTGCGGTTGTCGCACCAATAGCAATATCACTGCGACCCGTGGCGAGCGCTTCCCAAACCCCGTTAAAGACCTCAATGCGAATAATTAATTCAATATCATGGAAGTGTCGATAAAAGTCAGCAATTAATACGCTGATCCTGTCGGCACGGACGATATTATCAAGGGCTATGGACAAGGTGGGTTGCCAACCATTTGCCACGCGCTGAGTGCCACGTTTCATCTCGTCCATCTGCGTGAGCAAGGTTCTGGCTTGCTTCACAAAATGTTCACCCGCTGGTGTTAATGTTACGCTGCGATGATGCCGTTCAAAAAGAATGACGCCGAGTTCTTCTTCTATTTGCTTGACCGCGTAGCTCACGGCAGAGGGCACTTTATGTAGCCGATTCGCCGCCGCGGTGAAACTACCTACACGAGCCACAATATCAATGAGTTCTAGCGCTTGTTCTGAGAGCATAACTGACGTCCATTCCAATGAAAATAATTGATAGCACAAGTCAAAAATAAACGTTTCCAATAAATTTAACAAGTCTTTAGACTGCACACTTTAGTCAATCTGACCCGATTATTTTATGAAAACGTCTAGTAACACCTTTGTAAACATAAAGTTCTTTATGTTTCTATTCTATTTAGCCATGTTGAGCATGCTTGGCTTTATTGCCACTGACATGTATTTGCCTGCTTTCAAAGCAATTGAAGGCTCATTTAACAGCACACCATCACAGGTGGCGATGTCACTGACCTGTTTCCTTGCGGGTCTTGCCTTAGGTCAGCTACTTTATGGCCCCTTAGTCAATAAAATCGGCAAACGTTGGGCATTGATCTTTGGCCTTGTTTTATTTGCCATTGCTAGCGTGTTTATTGCCAACAGTGATTCTATATTAATGCTCAATACCGCGCGCTTCTTCCAAGCGATTGGCGCCTGTAGTGCAGGGGTTATTTGGCAAGCGATTGTGGTTGAGCAATATGATGCCGATAAAGCCCAAGGTATTTTCAGCAACATTATGCCATTGGTCGCATTATCGCCTGCATTAGCACCGATCCTTGGCGCTTATATTCTGAACCAATTAGGCTGGCGTGCAATCTTTATCTCCTTGTGTGTTATCGCTTTTCTGCTGGTATTGATGACCTTGTACTTTGTTCCAGGCAAGAGTCAACATAAACACAGTGAACATGTCGCTGTATCTTATGGGCAAATTTTGAAAAACACCCGCTATTTAGGCAACGTCGTGATCTTCGGTGCCTGTTCCGGTGCTTTCTTTGCCTACCTAACTGTGTGGCCGATTGTGATGGAAATGCACGGTTATCAAGCGACTGAAATTGGGTTAAGTTTTATCCCGCAAACCATCATGTTTATTGTCGGTGGTTATGCGAGTAAGTTACTGATAAAACGCATTGGCGGGCATCAAACACTCAATATCTTGTTGTCGATTTTCGCAGCCTGTGTTATTTCAATCATCATGTTCACGCTGATTTATCCCGCGAGCACGATTTTCCCACTGCTGATTTCGTTCTCTATTTTAGCGGCGGCCAATGGTGCAATTTATCCAATAGTAGTTAACAGCGCGCTACAGCAGTTTAGTCAGAATGCCGCTAAGGCCGCAGGATTACAGAACTTCTTACAGATCAGCATTGCCTTTGGGGCATCTAGCTTAGTTGCTATGTGGGCAAGCCTAGGTGAAGTGGCGATTGGTTGGGGTATCCTATGTTGCGCTATCTTAGTGGTGGCCGGCTATATACTTAAGAGTCAACAAGAGTGGGGCGACTTTGCCAAACATTTCACTAAGCCAGATCCCGCACGGGTAGGCATAATGTCCGATGTGAAGCAAAATCCAGCGGATTGAGTGTAATAGCAACAATTGGCGCATAATTGAGAGTTAGTGCTTTACAGTCAACAGACTTACTTATATTATGCGCCTCGTTCGGAGGGGTGGCAGAGTGGTTTAATGCACCGGTCTTGAAAACCGGCGTGGGTTTATAGCCCACCCAGGGTTCAAATCCCTGCTCCTCCGCCATATTTTACGGAAAAGCCATCAGCAATGATGGCTTTTTTGTTTATATAATTTGAACCCTAGGTTCCTCATTCTAAGCTCAGTTCCTCCGCCAGATTTCGTCAAAAAAGCTGCTAAGCAATTAGCGGCTTTTTGCATTTTAGCTATTCTAGCCTTGAGTTTCTGATTTGAAACGCAGCGCCTCCACCATATTTCACCAACAAGGCCGTCAGCACTGATGACCTTGCTGGTCTTTATCATTTAACTCTAGATTTGCTCATTCAACATGATGCCAGACAATCTCAGCCATCATTACACTTTGGGGAGTTTGTGTTAGACCATGGCAAGAGCAAAGGAATGCCAATCTGCATTAGCATAGCTGCTCACCAGATCTCGCAGGATAGTCGGTTCGCCAGCATTATCCACTGGTTGAAAAATTATCTGCAAATTCAGCGCATTGCAGTAATCCCGCCGCTCCACTACAAAAAACTGCTTCTTGTAGGGGAGTAGCAATGTGCCCTCAGCTTGCGCATTAAACTCACGCGCGGCTAAATAGCCAGTAAACCAATGATTGAGTAATGTGTCGCATTGCTTAGTGTGGAATAAGCCTCCCCAATCATCCCCTAGTATGGCTTGACCCGACAGGACTCGCTGGCAATGATGAAAATCGATAAAACCTAGCTCACGTGTAATCACTTGTTGGCAATGCTTAAGCTGGAGATCTGAGTGTGATATGCCCAATTTCGCCATTAAGGTCGCGACTCTTTGCTTGGCTAACGGCTCATCCTGCTGACAAGCTTTGAGCAGTTTTTTAGCGCGAACTTTGGTTTCATTTAATGCGATGGCGCTTGAGTCTTTCATCTTGGCTAACTTCATTTTGCATTACCTCCATGACTGACTCGATTTGCTCGCGGCACGTGAATGAAAGGCCAAATACTGATGATCAATAAACTCAAGAGACAAGCTAAGATGTCCGCAATTGGAAAGGCCATCCATAACTCAGTCAAAGCGTTTGGCATGATATTAATGTTTAATGCACCTGTGATAAATGAAATATTTGTAAAGGATAGTTGAGGTAACAGAACCAGCAGGGGCAGTAACAAACCATAGATTTTTATCCCAGATAATAGCAATGCAAGCTTAGGGCGATTTGTGCCTTGATACACAGCAATCGCAATAGCTGTGATCCCCGCCAAAGGTAGGGTGATAAACGTCACACTCGAGATTTTAATACAGGCGGCAATGAGTGCGGGGGCATCGGTGAAAATACCAAAAACCGAGGTAGGAAAACCCATAAATACAATTGTCACTATACTCAGATAACAGCAGGTCAAGACGATTCCCCATTTAGCACACGCTAACACCCGAGAAGATGCCATCGCCCCATAGTTATACGCACTGATCGTTTGCGCTGCGCTGGTAAGTGCCATGAGCGGCAGGGCGATAAAGATATTAAAGCGTCCGATCAAACCATAAGCGCTGATCATGTACGCGACCTCATTCGCCGCTGGCGTATTGGGCACTACATTGGCTAAATGACTGACTAAAATATGATTTACCGATGAGATCACGCAGGCAATCCCAAGATATGACAATAATATAGGGCTACCTAAGCCAAGAATCGCTTTTATCTCAGTGAGGTTGAGCTTTATCTGCTCAATTCTAAAACAAATAGGCTGGGCAGCTTGCTTATAAAGCGCCTGTTTACTGGCAAAACGGTTATTGGGGACAAAATAGACGGCTGCAATAAATAGACTCACACATTGACCCGCCACCGTTGCCCACGCGGCTCCGCTAACGCCCATATCTAAAACGGCAATAAAGAGTGTATCGAACAAGATGTTCATGACCGCCGACAACAAGATAACCAGCAGCATCACCACGACTTTGCCTTGTGCTCTGAGTAAATCGCCGCTAAGAGATAACAAAAAAGTGAATAGACTAAAATAGAGAATGGGTTGTAGATACTCTGTAGCAACTAAGGCAAGTGTTGAGCTTACCCCAATAAACGCCAATAAATGATCAAGCTGGGCGAGTGACAAGATAGTCACTATCACGCCGCAACATAGGGCTAACGCAAAACCAGTGTTCGCGATTTGACTCGCCTTATCAAACGCATTTGCCCCTAAAAATCGGCTCACTAAGGTCGCAGTACCATTTCCTATCATGCAGGCCAAAGCAAAAATCATCATTTGTAACGGGAAGGCAATCGTCACCCCAGCCAATGCATCGGCACCGATGTATTTTAAAATAAAATAAGAGTCGACTAAGTTGTAGCTTCCGCTGAGCATCATGGCCAATGCCATGGGTAACGCAAAGCGCAAATACAAAGTGGGGATAGCTAACGTACCTAAGGACTCAGTTGGCTGAGATCCTGAGTGATATTTCCCGTGGGAGGGTGTTTCGGTGACTGCCAAGGGAACAATGTCAGAAGGTTCAACATTGATACCGGCGGGCTTTAAAGTGTTAGCTGTTGCATGTTTCACAAACAATTCTCCTAAGTTTATTGGCATTCCGCTAAGCCAAACTTATTTGATTGCTGTGGGTTCGATATGAAATCGATTCGCAACGCTGTTAATTTATCAGAGTGATATCATCTTTTGCGGACAGGCTTCTCTGCAACCTGCCGCGTATTATTCTCATTCATCCGCCCTATGTCAAATCACCAGCTTGTCGTATTTGACGGTGGCATTGAACCACTTCACATGTTAGTAGTAGATGAGCGATAAATTAATTATCGTCATCCAACAAGCCACTTAAACCACTTTCTGTACCACAAGCTATCGCAAATTCAGTGCCTAGCGATGATATAAGAGTCCGTTGTACAAATACCTTTTAGTTGCGACACAAGCTGTCGCATCTATGCGTATAATATTAAAAAATAACGAATTGAGGTGCACTATGGATGGTCTAGTTATTGAGTCAATCAGCCTACTGACCTTGCTTGAAGTGGGTGATGTTCCATATACCGATCTGATGTTATGTTTCGCAAGCTGCCGTTTGCTGTAGTAAAAAACGTTATTGTTGATTTTACAGCTCGGGGCAGGGGGTTGGCTCGACCTTATTTAAGGAAATTGAATTTTTTGCATAAATACTAACGACTTTAAGATCATGCTTCTTAAAACCCACATCATTACCGATGACGAATGTGGGTTTTAACCTTAGAGTCTATGCTTTAAGCTAAATCGTAAGTATTTATATAGTTTTAACAGGCAACATTGCTTCATTATATGAGTGATAATTGCATCGGTTTTTGTTGCTGGCGTATTTGCAGTACATCTTCAAATTGGCAAAGTGCCAGCACGCGCGACGAGAGGTAGCAACAAACCATCATCAAGTCCCCAAGCACAAACTTAGTTAATCGTACTAATACCCAAATAAGAGCAGGTAAGATGGCCAGAAGATATCGGCGAAAAAAGCAAATCTCAGTCTGCTGCGAAATCTCATTCTGAGTGGCCACGAACACAAAACTGTGGCTTTTCATACAAAATGAGTTTGGGAAATACGTAGAAACAACGAGTTAGAAAATAAGATTTTCTTTGGGAGGCTTCAAATTTTCATAATTTATGATTTTAAGCGCTAATAAATCAATCTGCATCTGATTGAAGACTGCCGAAATATGACTTTATTTATATTTAATAATATAGTTTTTAAGTAATTTATCACTCTATTTTTATCAGAAGTGTAAGTATGGAATTAAAACGAAGACTATTTGAATTCAACGAAGACAATCTTTTGAGATAAAAAATCATGATCAAAATAACTATATTCCCTCCGGTATAATGGGTTTTTCTTGGTCGAAAGTTCCGATCCCTTGGGGGGCTATTAGTTCAAAGTTTCTTATCCCGAGTTCAGGTTAAATAAGGCTCCACGCACTAAAGCCAGCTACTGTATAACTGTCAGCAATTACAACTGTTGGAGTTTATAGCTCGCGCTAGAAGATAGGGGTTTTCATGAAATGACATTTATCCTTACTGCAGCTCTGGTGCGATCTAGAGCGGGAAAGCCGTAAAGTCAAACAGCTGGTAGAGCAGCATTAAAGGGAAGAGCAGTGAGCTACAGCAAATGCAGCAAGTACTGCAGCTGCTATCAGATTGCAGCACTGGCGACCCCTGCTCACATTATGCCATTTTGGCACAACAGGTACTGGGTAACATCACAGAAAATAAGCCTTGACCTTCTCCCTGTAGCAAGGTGCAGAATTTTAGCTGCCCACTTTAGCAAAGGAGATTTACGATGTTAACGTTAAAAATTACCGATATGACCTGCAACCACTGTTTTGGCTTGATCAACCGTGCAATAAAGGAACTTGACGCCGATGCAGTCGTAACAGCAGATCTCTCCAGCCGTAGTATCAATGTACAAAGCAGCCAATCGCAAGACGAAATACTCGACGCTCTGGAGGAAATTGGATATCCGGCCAAACCTGAGTCAACCTGTTGCAGTGTAGATAGAAGCTGCAAGTCGCAAAATACCGCCAATTGACAGTGCATCTTAGTGGAGGCTTGAGCTGTGGCAGTGAAAGTTGCATGTACAGTTTTTAGGAGAGCAGCACCTAGTAACAGAGGTGCTGCTTATCCGCCCATAACGAGTTATAAATGGATATAATTTAAAGACAGAGTAATTGAATTTGTTTCCAAAAATGTAATATCACCGCCAATATAATGGTCAGACTCTGTATACCACTGCACCTGCTCCGGTCTAATTTTATTTCAGCACTTAATTTTGAGACAGTATGGGTAGGTGCGTGTTGGGATAATGCCTTCGTTGAGCGTTTCTTTGGTAGCTTAAAACTCGATTGGATTTTTAACATTGCTCAACCAACAAGGGAGTTTTTAAGCTAGATGTGACTGTTTAAATGAAATATTAGAACTTGGAGTGACGTCATTCTGCTAATGGTGATCTGTCACCTGTAGAGTTCAAAAATTCTCAATTAAAATTGTCTAATATGGGTTGAACAGTACACTGAACGCTCACAGACAGAAGTAAATCTAATGCAATTAAGGCAATGGCACTCATGCGCTAGCCCTGCTCAAACACCTGAGTGATCACCACGAATTTAATCATAGTATCAGCTCTTCTTCATTTTGATTACTGCTCAGTCTGACACTTAAGGCCAGAACATCATTTCCTTATTTCAGCCTGTATCTGCTTAGTTCTAAGCTCTAAGTTTGCGAGCTTACATTCCTCATACCCAAGTAGTCGAACGGTAAAACTCGCCAGTGTTTAATGCTGTTTGCTTGGAACTGCAATCAGGCCATTTCTGCTGTCAGCCCTAACATGAATGCAACCAGTAGGCTAAAGCTGCCAGCAGTAATAACACTTCCAATCGCTCTCATTTGTAAGTGCAGTGGTCGTAGCAGCCAAGGCCGTATGTCTGGCTTTTTTGTCGAGGAAGTTTTCTTCTATGTGCATGCCTTAATACTTAGCGATTTTCGTCGCTGATCATGATTTTTTCGTCATCAGAGTTAGACTTCGCTGCGTCTCGCAAGGCCCCCCTTACTAATCAAAAAAAAACACTTGACCTTCTAAGCGTAGTAAGCCGGATAAATACAGTAGGAGCTACCTCGGCTCAGCAAAACTAACTGTCGACTGCTATCGAGAAAGGAAAAAATGATGAAGGTCAAACGCATAACCATAACCACTGTGGCGCTAAGCGTTGCACTCGCTATCGCAGGATGCAAGGAGGCGATGCCCTCTGTCAGTCCCGCAAAGCCACCAAGCGTTCCGGTGGCCGAAGTGATCGTTCGTCCGGTGACGCCATTTGTCGAACTCACAGGTTCGCTGACCGCGGTCAAGCGGGTTGAGCTGCGCCCGAGGGTTGCTGGCTATATTCAGAACGTAAGCCTGCCCGAGGGACGCTTCGTCGAAAAGGGCAGCGAGCTCTTTCTCATTGATCCTCGGGTGTTCCAAGCCGCGCTGAACGCCGCGACGGCGCACCTGCGCCAGGCTGAAGCGGCATCGATACTTGCCCAAACGGAATATGCACGAGCCGAACAGCTATTTGCCCAAAAGATCGTTGCTCGTGATCGCTTCGACATCGCAACCGCCTCTATGAATGCAAGCAAAGCACAGGTCGACGCCGCAAAGGCAGCGGTGGATGCCGCACAATTGGATCTGAGTTTCGCACGTGTCACGGCGCCGATCAGTGGACGTGTCGGCCAAGCCCTCGTTACAGAAGGCAACTACGTCTTCAGCGGCGAGACGCCACTCACGACTATTGTTTCTATCGATCCCATCCACGTCTATTTCGATGTAGACGAACGCACTTATTTGCGATCGCTCGCCGCAGGCCGAGACCACACTACCACGCATGGTGCACAGGCGGAAAAGGTCATGGTGGCACTGCTCACCGACAAGACGTATTCGAGGCCAGGCCGTGTCGACTTCCTCTCCAACACCAGCGATCGTGGGACGGGAACAGTGCGTATCCGCGCCGTTGTCAACAACCCCGATGGGCATTTGACGCCCGGTCTTTTTGCCAAGGTCAAACTAGAGACCGGAGCGCCGCAAGCTAGGGTTCTGGTTTCCGATTATTCGATTGGTACCGATCAAGGTAGCCACTATGTGCTCGTTGTCGGCAAAGACGACAAGACGGAATACCGGCCCGTCGATCTGGGTCCTGTGGTCGAGGGGTTGCGCGTGATCGAACAAGGTCTACAGCCCGGCGAGCACATTGTCGTCAAGGGGCTGGTAGGCCCGGGCATGCAGGTCACGCCACAGTCCGCTGCGATTGACGGTACACCTATTGCGGTGTCACAAACCTCGGGAGCCGTACAATGACATTCCCACGTTTCTTCATCGATCGCCCGATTTTTGCCATCGTTCTTTCAGTTTTGATGGTGCTCGCTGGCATCGTTGCTTTCTTCCAATTGCCGCTCAGCGAGTATCCGACCGTGACGCCGCCGACGGTTCAGGTGACCGCTTCCTACCCGGGCGCCAATCCCAAGGTGATTGCTGAAACGGTAGCCGCGCCACTCGAGCAGGCGATCACCGGGGTCGAGGGCATGCTATACATGTCGTCACAATCAGCCACTGACGGCCGAATGATCCTGACCGTCACGTTTGCGCAAGGGACGAATGCCGATATGGCACAGATCCAGGTACAAAACCGCGTCTCCCGAGCGCTGCCGCGTTTGCCGGAGGAGGTGCAGCGCCAAGGCGTCATCACGCAGAAGACCTCGCCGGACATCCTGATGGTGGTTCACCTATTATCGCCAGACAAACGCTACGACCCTCTCTATATTTCGAACTACGCTTACCTCCAGGTGCGCGATGATCTGTCCCGTATCCCGGGAATCAGCGACGTTCTAGTTTGGGGAGCTGGTGAATATAGTATGCGGCTCTGGCTCGATCCGAGCCTGATCGCCGCACGAGGGCTGACAGCGGGCGATGTGATTGCCGCTGTGCGCGAGCAGAACGTACAGGTGGCGGCTGGCTCCGTCGGTCAGGCTCCCAATTCCAGTGCTGCGTTCCAAGTGACAGTGAACACGCTCGGGCGGTTAACTGATGAGGAGCAGTTCGGCGACATCATCATTCGAACAGGCGGCGACGGCCAGGTGACGCGCTTGCGCGATGTCGCCCGCATTGAGATGGGGGCCGATACCTACGCATTGCGCAGTCTGCTTGACGGTGAACCTGCCGTCGCGCTGCAAATCATCCAGAGTCCGGGCGCTAACGCACTCGACGTTGCGCAGGCGGTGCGTACAACCATGCAGCGGCTTGAAGGCAACTTTCCGGAAGGACTCAGCTCGCGCATCGCGTATGACCCGACGGTGTTTGTCCGTGCCTCGCTGGAGTCGGTGGTAACCACCTTGTTGGAGGCGATTCTTCTTGTCGTTATCGTGGTGGTGCTGTTCCTGCGCAACTGGCGTGCTTCGCTCATACCCCTTATAGCGGTGCCAGTGTCGCTGATCGGCACCTTTGCCGTCATGCATCTGATGGGCTTCTCACTGAACACGTTGTCGTTGTTTGGCCTGGTGCTTTCAATCGGGATCGTCGTCGATGACGCGATCGTAGTGGTCGAGAATGTCGAACGTCACATCGAAAATGGTGAGGAACCCATTCAGGCCGCACGGCTTGCCATGGACGAAGTCACCGGTCCTATTATCGCGATCACCTCGGTACTTGCCGCCGTTTTCATTCCGACCGCTTTTCTAAGCGGCTTGCAGGGTGAGTTCTATCGACAGTTTGCGCTCACGATTGCGATTTCAACCATTCTGTCAGCAGTTAATTCACTCACGCTCAGCCCTGCGCTCGCAGGACTCTTGTTGCGCCCGCGCCAGGCGGCAATAGTGCGAGTTCCGCGCAGTTTGCGTGGCCGCGCCGATCAGTTGTTTCGGACACTAGGCCAGCCGTTCCAGCATGCACCTGACGCTTATGGCAATACGGTGCGCAAGGTCGTGCGGATTAGCGGCGTGGCGCTTCTGGTTTACGCCGGACTCCTTGCATTGACCTTCTTCGGATTCAAGGCCGTCCCGCCCGGCTTCGTGCCCATGCAGGACAAATATTATCTTGTCGCAATCGCCCAGCTGCCAAACGCCTCGTCACTGGACCGCACCGATGCAGTCGTCAAACAGATGTCGAAGATCGCGCTGACCGAATCAGGTGTCGAAAGCGTCGTTGCGTTTCCCGGCCTTTCTATCAATGGTTTCATCAATGTGCCAAATGCCGCGGTCATATTCATCATGCTCGACCCGTTTAAAGATCGCACTACACCCGATCTCAGCGCGATGGCGATTGCGGGGCGCTTGCAAGCCCAATTTGCCAGCATCCCCGATGGTTTCCTCGGCGTGTTCCCGCCACCTCCGGTGCCTGGCCTTGGCGCGACGGGCGGATTTAAGATGCAGGTCGAGGACCGCAGCGGTGCTGGGCTAGCAGCTCTGGTGCAGCAGACCCAGATCCTGATGACAAAAGCTACCGAGTCGGGCGAGGTGGCTGGGCTTATGACCAGTCTTGACATCAATGCGCCGCAGTTAGATGTCACCATCGATCGCACTCAGGTCATGAGCCAGGGGGTTCGTCTGGCGGATGTGTTTGAGTCGCTTCAGGTCTATCTCGGCTCTCTATATATCAACGACTTCAACCGCTTCGGTCGAACCTATAAGGTGACGGCCCAAGCCGATGCAGACCACCGCATGCAAGCCGAATCTATCGGCCGCCTGCAGGTGCGCAACGCGGCCGGAGATATGCTGCCGTTGTCATCCTTTGTCACTGTGACGCCAAGTGCCGGCCCAGACCGCGTGATGCACTACAACGGTTACCCTACGGCCGACATCTCGGGCGGTGCGATGGCTGGCGTCAGCTCGGGGCAGGCTGTTGCGGTCATGGAACGATTAGCCAAGGAGGTTTTGCCTGAAGGCATGAGCTTCGAATGGACTGATCTTACCTACCAGCAAAAACTGGCTGGCGATTCTGCGCTGTTCATTTTCCCATTGTGCGTGCTGCTCGCTTATCTCATCCTCGCCGCGCAATACAACAGCTGGCTGCTGCCTCTGGCGGTTCTGCTGATCGTGCCGATGTGTCTTTTGAGCGCGATTACCGGTGTCTGGCTGGCTGGGGGCGACAACAACGTCTTTGTGCAGATTGGGCTTATCGTGCTCGTCGGTTTGGCGGCCAAAAACGCAATATTGATCGTCGAGTTTGCACGCAGCCTCGAAGCTACAGGAACAAGTGCGCTGGAGGCGGTCGTTGAGGCTTGTCGATTGCGGTTGCGGCCTATTGTGATGACCTCATTGGCATTTATTGCTGGCGTCGTACCGTTGATATTGGCAAGCGGTGCTGGGGCCGAAATGCGTCAGGCTATGGGGATTGCGGTCTTCGCAGGTATGCTCGGCGTGACATTGTTCGGATTATTCCTGACGCCGGTTTTTTATGTAGTGATACGTGGCTTGGAGGCTCACTTCGAGCGGCACAGTTCAAGTGCTAAGCCGCACATTGAGGAGAGCATGTCATGAGAAGCCCCTACCAAGCAGTTCTGTTACCCCTGAGTGCGCTCATCTTGACTGGATGCGCGGCGGTGGGCCCAAACTACTCACTACCTTCATCGCAGTTTCCGGCCAGTTTCAGTGAGCCTCCCGCCGGTCTTGGAACAGGGGCCGTTGAGGTGAAGTGGTGGGGCACCTTCGACGATCCAGCTCTGAACATCATGATCCAGCAGGCGCTCGCGGCGAACCATGACATAGGTATCGCTGTCGTTCGGCTCGAAGAGGCAAAGGCCATGTTGGGTGAGAGCCGTCAGGGCTTCCTGCCGAGCGGTGGCGCTGAGCTTGGTTATGAGAACCGTCGCCGGAGTGAGGTCGAGACGCCCCATAGTCAGTCGCGTCAGATAGAAACCTATCGCGGCGCGGTAGACGCTTCCTGGGAAATCGATCTTTTTGGCCGTGTGCGGCGATCGGTGGAGGCCGCTCAGGCGCAAGCAGGTTCCCGCGAGGCTCTGCTGCGTGGTGTGCAGGCGGGGGTCGCTGCTGCGGTGGCTGCCACTTGGTTCGAGCTACGCGGTATCGAGGCCGAACTAGCTGTAGCCGCCGACATCAGCCAAAGCCAGCGCGAAAGCCTGAGCCTGGTCGAACGTCTCGTGCACGCCGGTTCTGCCAGCGAATTCGACCAGCTCCGTGCCGAGGCCTTGTTGCACCATGTCGAGGTGGCCGTGCCAGAATTGGAGCGCCGCCGTGCGGCCTCCAGCAATGCACTGGCCATCCTTCTTGGCGAAACGCCCCAGACGTTTAGACCACCCGCTGTAACGCCTGCGCGTGAAGCGCTTGCTGTTCGAATAATCGCCGTGGGCGATCCCGCAGCACTCCTTTCTCGGCGTGCTGATATTGCGGCGGCTGAACGGACTCTTGCTGCGGCGACCGCTCGGATTGGGTTCGAGACGGCTGGTCTCTACCCCGAGATCCAAGTGCATGGTTCAATCGGGCTTGTTGCTGGAAGTCTCGATGAAGTAAATGGCTCCGGAGTGTTGTCCAGCTTCCTTGGCCCGGTCATTCGCTGGTCTCTTTTCGATACTGGGCGCGTGCGTGCCCGCATCGCCGCCAGCGAGGCACGTACCCAAGAGGCGTTGATCGTCTACGACCAGACCGTGTTGCGCGCACTGCAGGAAACTGAGGATGCCTTCAAAGCCTATGGCGCCGCGGGTAGCACGCTTGAGCTGCGTCTGCTTGAGTCAGCTGCAAATCGCGAGGCGGCTCGTCTTGCCCATGTGCGGTTCTCAGCTGGTGAAGGCATCTACCTTGATGTGCTCGAAGCCGAACGGTCCGACTTTGCAAGCCGGCGTGCGCTGGCAATCGCTCGCACCCACCAACGGCTTGCCGTTGTCAGTATCTACAAGGCGCTGGGTGGCGGTTGGGAGATCTGCGCGCAGGCGGATCAGGACTGCAGTGGCGCCGACGGCATTTCGAACGGACGCGTCGTGAAATAAATCACACATAGGACTTGACCTTCCCATAGCTGGAAGCATTAAGCTTTTTTTAACTCAACATTTAAGGAGTAGTTCAATGGCTTCTGTTTCCTTGCCACAAAACGCCAATCAATCCGTGTCCGCAGGCACTCGTCTGAGCCTGCCTGTCGAAGGCATGACGTGTGCATCATGTGTCGGCCGTGTCGAGCGAGCGTTGAAAGCGGTCCCCGGGGTGCAGACGGCCGTGGTCAATCTCGCTACCGAACGCGCCGACATGACTTTCACCGGCGTAGCCGATCCGCAGGCGGTTGTCCACGCCATTCAGAACGCTGGCTACACCATTCGCGAAGAGACCATCGAGTTGGCGATCGAGGACATGACCTGCGCATCGTGTGTGGGCCGGGTAGAGAAAGCGCTCGTAAAAATTCCGGGTGTGCTCGAAGCCACTGTAAATCTGGCGACCGAGCGCGCGAGGGTGCGCCATTTTGCAGGGGTCGTCTCCACGGCAGATCTTGAAGCCGCTGTCGAACAGGCGGGTTACAAGTCCCGTCGCTTGTCCGCCGAAACGGCGAATGCTGGCGATCAGGACACTGAGCGTCGTGAGAGCGAGGCGCGGGCACTGCGACGTTCTTTCATCACTGCAGCCATCCTCACCTTGCCCGTATTCATCCTTGAGATGGGCTCTCACCTTATTCCCGCCATGCATCATTGGGTGATGGGGGTTCTGGGGCAACAGACCAACTGGTATGTGCAGTTCGTGCTCGCCACCCTGGTCCTGTTCGGTCCGGGTCTGCGCTTCTTCCTAAAAGGGGTACCGGCGTTGCTGCGTGGTGCTCCCGACATGAACTCACTGGTCTCGGTCGGCACCGCGGCGGCTTATGGTTATTCGATCGTCGCAACCTTTGCCCCTGAAGCGCTGCCGCAAGGCACTGCCAACGTCTATTTTGAAGCTGCTGCTGTCATCGTTACCTTGATCCTGCTCGGACGCATGCTGGAGGCGCGCGCCAAGGGGCGAACCTCGCAAGCGATCAAGCGGCTCGTCGGACTTCAGGCTAAGACCGCATGCGTCCAGCGCAACGGCGAAACGTTTGAAATACCGCTCGATCAGGTGATGACTGGTGGCATAGTGCTCGTTCGTCCGGGCGAGAAGATTCCGGTCGACGGCGAAGTCGTCGAAGGTGCCTCCTATGTTGACGAGAGCATGATCACCGGTGAGCCGGTGCCCGTATCTAAAGGGGTGGGAGCCGAAGTTGTCGGTGGCACTATCAACAAGACGGGCGCTTTCAGTTTTTGCGTCACCAAGGTCGGCGCGAATACGGTGCTCGCGCAGATCATTCGTCTGGTCGAGCAAGCGCAGGGGTCAAAGCTGCCGATCCAGGCGCTGGTCGACAAAGTGACCATGTGGTTCGTCCCAGCGGTGATGGCAGCTGCCACGCTGACCTTCCTAGTCTGGCTAATCTTCGGCCCGTCCCCAGCGCTGACCTTTGCGCTCGTTAATGCGGTCGCGGTTCTTATTATCGCTTGTCCGTGCGCTATGGGACTGGCAACGCCGACCTCAATCATGGTTGGCACCGGCCGTGCGGCCGAGCTCGGCGTACTCTTTCGTAAGGGCGAAGCCTTGCAGGCGTTGCGCGATGTGAGCGTTATCGCGCTCGACAAAACTGGCACGCTGACCAAAGGACGCCCCGAGCTGACCGATCTCGTGCCTGCCGAGGGATTTGAATACAACGAAGTTCTTGCTCTTGTTGCGGCCGTCGAGACCCGCTCCGAGCACCCGATTGCCGAATCGATCGTCACAGCCGCAAAGCAGTTGAACCTCGCCCTTGCACCTATTGAGAGCTTCGACGCAACACCGGGCTTCGGCGTGTCGGCCAAGGTCGCAGGTCGTACCGTCGCCGTCGGTGCGGATCGGTTTATGACGCAGCTCGGTCTGGATGTGTCGAGCTTGCAGTCCACCGCCCTGCGTCTTGGCGAGCAAGGCAAGAGCCCACTTTATGCCGCGATCGACGGCCGCTTGGCAGCGGTGATTGCAGTCGCAGATCCAATCAAAGATACAACGCCTGAAGCAATCAAGGCGCTGCACGCGCTCGGACTGAAAGTCGCGATGATCACTGGCGACAATGCGGCGACCGCTGCGGCGATCGCCGAGCAGCTTGGCATCGATGAAGTCTTAGCCGAGGTCCTCCCCGATGGTAAAGTCGAGGCGCTGAAGAAGTTCCGGAACAATGGCGCGCAAGTCGCCTTCGTGGGAGACGGTATCAACGACGCGCCAGCACTCGCCGAAGCTGATGTTGGGCTCGCTATCGGCACGGGAACCGATGTAGCGATAGAAGCTGCTGACGTGGTGCTAATGTCGGGCGACTTGCGTGGAGTGACGAATGCGATCGCGCTTAGTCAGGCCACGATCCGTAACATTAAGCAGAACCTTTTCTGGGCCTTCGCCTACAACGCCGTGTTGATCCCGGTTGCGGCGGGTGCGCTCTACCCGTTGAATGGCACCTTGCTTTCGCCAATTTTCGCAGCGGCCGCAATGGCACTTTCCAGTATATTTGTGCTCGGCAACGCGCTCCGACTCAAGCGTTTCAGGGCTCCGATGATGGTTTAAACCCACACCAAGTCATTGGCTTTTGGGGTGGTAGCGCAAAAGTCACGCTTGGTAGACGAATATTGTTGAAGGAGTAACACAACATGTTTTCACCAAATACGCCCTTGGATCACCTCAAGGACGATTATAGCGACGCCCGAGAACATCTCTTTGCCACTGCAAGAGTCGTCACACCTGAGGTGTGGCGGGACTATATGCATTTGATCACCACATTAGCTCTGAGCAATCTTCAGATGGAATATAGACAACATGAATGCGATCTGAATACCTGTATGCCGACGTGTTCTTTACGCCCAGAGAAATATCTGTGCGTAGGTAAACCTCAGTTTTTGGGCGTATTTGATTAATTTACTAGAAGGAGAGAATGATGAATATTGGTCAAGCAGCCAAGTTGTCCGGCATCTCGGCGAAGATGATTCGCTACTACGAACAGATTGGCTTGATACCCAAAGCTAACCGTTCTGATGCTGGCTACCGAAATTACAACTCGGCGGACGCGCAAAGCTTTCGCTTCATCCGTCGCGCACGCGACCTTGGCTTTTCTGTCGAACAAATCTCGGAACTCTTGGTCTTGTGGTGCAACCGAGATCGCGCGAGCGCCGACGTTAAGGCGTTGGCGCTCTCCCATGCCGACGGACTGAAGGCGAAGATCGTTGAACTACAAGCTATGGTGCAAACGCTCGAGCAGCTAGCTGAAAATTGCCATGGCGATGGCCGCCCGGATTGCCCGATCCTTGCGGATTTGGCTGAGCCAAGCGCTGCAGCTAAAGAACGTTCGCAAGTTCCACATAGAACACCTCGATTTGGGAGTGACACACCCGCCTCGTCACGCCATCGTCACGCCATCGTCCGCCACGGTGACTAACTCGTGAGCTTCTTCGATGGCGGCGTTTTCCAAGTTAGTTGCCACTATTGACTTACGCATCGAAGAAGCCCAAAAAGCACAATCATCAAGTTCTGTACAAGAACCAATACTAATCAAAACCAGCTCCAGAGGATGACCTATATGATGAATGTTCAATAAAATTACGCTAAGCGCGATACTCATTTTTTGTTTTTCAGCCCAGGTATAAAGCCAACGCCAGCAATACAATTTACATTAATTATGTGGCCTAATTGATATTCGCTTTTTAATTATAAAAAATATGAATAATCCGAACATCGTAGCCTTAGTAAATCGGAGAAAAGTGCACGCAAACGTAGGCGCTATTTAGGCTTACTCCATTTCAGCGAAGGTAATTCTCGTACCGCTCTCGCAAGTATGCTGGTCAGTAGAATCAGTGTGAAACGATGGATAACAGTGTTATGGGAAACCGGTTAGATTGCTGTTTGATGAAACTAAATTTTACTTCATTATTTCTCTCGCAAAGAAGGCGCTGGCCTCGGTGTGCCCCTTGGGTATTTTTATCATTTCTTTCTCCATGCGTAATAATTTTTTTATATACGAAATTTCTTCAACTCATTACGTTCAGACTATTCTAAGGTAAGGCCTTGCTGCAAGGCTTCGTGTTTTTCCTTCCAGTTGTAAAGCAGACTAGTGCTAACTCCAAGAGGCTTTTTCGCATCGGCAACGCTATAACCTTGCTCCAGCACCATCAAGACGGCTTCATCCTTAAATGCCTGCGGATAACTCTTATGTGATTTGTTCAGACTCATATTGACCTCTTAATTTATTGACCATACTGTCTCAAAGTTAAGTGTCCGATGGGATTAGACCAGAACACGCTATCAGGGGCAGTGTTATGGATATCAATCCCATTTAAAATAATAACTAACCGTAACTGTTCAACATTAAGCTACTCAGAAGTTATGGAGGTTAAACTGCTTAAGTAGGCGTTATCCATAGAAATTTTAATTCTAAATTCACTAATTCGAGCTAAAAGTCTAACTTGAAAATGTCCAGAAATGAGCTGGGTGGGGTCGAGTTGAGATTGTCCGATTAAGTCTAGCTATTTAATCAACGCTGTCAGTTCATATATGAGCTAGTACACATAATGATTTTTGTCCAAAAGAAGGTTAGGGCGCTTCACTCGATATCTATAAAAACTCCTGAAAATGACATATTTATGTCCATGGCGGCTCAAAATCGGCAACATCTTAGTATTTTATTGTGACTTTTGGACAAGCATAAGCACGTTGCTAGGTGTTTCTGGCTAGTTTTCGAGTCCAATATACCAAAGCATTCACGTAGCGACGATTAAATGGTTTAAGATACAGTCAGGTGAAACTGGTGATGTGTTCGAGCGACTCCGATGTTGATAAATCACGTCATCAACATTACAACAAATTAATAGGTAAGATTAAGCAGTGGAAATATAACTACGAACCAATTTCAATTAAGCTTGGTAAACCGATGAATTATTGTAAGTAATTGGGGCATTGTTTCATAAAATTCATTTCTAACACGTCATCTATACTTCAAAAGAGTTCGCATAGCTGCGTGTGAGGTGCACTTTGTCAAAAAGCAGCAAACACAAAGTTTAATGCGCTCTGGATTAACAGCTTTGCACCATAATGGAGCAGAGCTGTTGACGGAGTGAATTATAGCCTTGATATATAATAACAAAAGTCAGACTCACGAAATGACACAAAACTCATTTGGAATGACAAGCCACATTCCACTCACCTTCGCCATAGACCTTCAAGCCTGTCGAGTCGATGGCTAAGTGCTCAATGGCGCCGCGAGTCTTGGTTTTAAAAGCAATATTGACCGTTTTCGCGCGTTTACTGATGCAGGTGTAATGCGGGCAAGATAATGGGATGTCACCCAGTTTAAACACCGAATTTATGAAGCCCTGTAAGGCTCGCAGTGGCATAGAGAAAATACGCTTAACCATCAACGCAGTGGTAATGGCTAAGTCGCTAAACACTTGAGGGCGACCTTTCTTGGGCTGCTCGACCTTGGCTTTCCACTTAGAAATTGCATCCTCATCAATCCAGAAGGTAAGTGAACCGCGGTTGATTAAGGCTTGGTTGTATTGCTTCCAGTGGGTTGTTTTATAGTGAGGTTTTGACACGGTTGATGGGTAAGTTGATAGGCGATGCCGATCAGATCTGCGGCTACGGTTTTAGTTCAACCTATTTAGGAAACAAAGCCCATGCTTTTTTCTCAAAAGATTGTCTTCGTTGAGTTCAAATAGTCTTCACTTTAATTCCATGCTTACACTTCTGATAAAAATAGAGTGATAAATTACTTAAAAAACTATATTGTTAAATATAAATAAAGTCATATTTCGGCCATCTTCAATCAGATGCTAATTGATTTATTAGCGCTTAAAATTATAAATTATGACTATTTAAAGCCTCCCAAAGAAAATCGTATTTTCTAACTCGTTGTTTCTACGCATTTCCCAAACTCATTTTGTATGACAAGCCACAGGAAAGTGAAGAAACATGGTACAGATGGAAAGCGCCGAGTGTGGCGTAAACTGCATATTGCCGTAGATACACATAGCCATGAAATTATTGCCGCAGAACTCAGTTTATCAGGTGTAATAGACGCTGAAGTGATGCCCAATTTACTTAAGCAAACCCATCGAAAAATCCGCAATATCTCGGGTGATGGTGCTTACGACACGAAAGCCTGTCACGAAGCCGTTCGTCGAAAACGCGCTTTAGTGCTCATTCCACCTAGGGAAGGTGCTGCACTATGGAAACAAGGGCATCCACGAAACTTAGCCGTCAGTTGGCAACAGCTTCATGGCTCAAATAAGCAATGGAAAAAACGGTATGGTTATCATCGCCGCTCAATCTCAGAAACCGCTATGTACAGGATAAAACAACTGCTAGGAGGCACGTTGAGCATGCGGAATTATAACGCTCAGGTGGGAGAAACTTACGCGATGATTAGGGCTTTGAACAAACTTACTGGGCTAGGTATGCCTGAAACCCACTATATAGCTTGATATTTGAACAATGATGAGAATTTTGTTCGCTGACTCGATTTAGGAAACAAAGCCTCTTTTAACACAAAAAAATCAAGCTTGAAGCTCTTGAACCGTCGTTGATTGTTTGCGGTTCGACAAGATATCATCCTAATTTTTTTAATCTTAGTGTTTTCGCTATAAAGAAACAAAGCCCCAGTTGACGTCGATAAAGATGGAATGGGGCGTCATGTAGGGAGAAGCGAACGACTAACCGCACCTTCCTTGAGTGATGTTAATAATTGGCATTAATTCTTGCTAGAAAGAGGGATGAGTAATGTTTTTAAGGCACATTAAAAAATTTCCATATATGAGCTTACCCGTTGTCGGTGGATTAATGGCGCTTGGTTTGCCTGCCTATTCTACACTCAAGACCTGGGGGAAATATGCGAAGACAGATTCAAATACAATTTATGAGACCACCTATCGTCGTAGTAACGGTTCGACTTACACGACAACAGAAAGAGGCTCACTAGGCCCTGCCATAGTTTTTTTCTTTATTTTTGCTTGGCTAATGATGCTTGGCTTTATGGTGCTCAAAGTATCTAGCTTATTGATAGCTAGTCCATTGATAATACTAATGTCTTTTTGTCTGCCTGGGACGTTTGCAGCTTTAGATAAGGAATGTATTGAAGTTTATCTCTCACAAAAAAAAGAACAAAAATCATGGCCAGCTATTGTTTTTCTCGCACTTGGCGGGGGGCTTTCTTTTTATTTGACTTCTGAATTTTCAAAAATAGGCGTTGTCTCAAGCAAGGGTTGGGGTTTTCTGTTTTTCTTCCTGCCGATATCTGCCTTTATATTTTTTGCTTTTATTGGGCCAATTATTGTTGGAATTATTTCCATTTTTCATTATTACCATCGTCAAGAAGGTTGGAATAAATTAATTAACCTAATTAATATTATTTTATTTTTTTCGCTATTCATTTCATATAACTTCTATATGAATGATTACCGTGCTCGAGATAAACCCGTCAAGTTTGATGGAAAAGTAATCAACTTTAATAAAGGTTCTTTTGGCGAATCCCGTTGGGAACTAGCTAGATGGATGACAGGCAATATTGAAGGCCCGAAGAATTGGTTGGCTTATTATGCGGGGTCTGTCGAGTACGTATTGGCAGATGGTATTATTTGGGTAAAAGAGCTATTTGAAGTAGATGGCGAAGAAGAATCCAAGAAAAAGCTAATTGATAAAGAACTTAAAGTCAAAAAAATGGCAAGGCTTAAAGTAACGTCACGTCCGACTGCAAAAGTTCAAATAGTGAACGCAGATGAGCGTTATGACGTTCCCCCGGGAATGTATGAAGTTCGTATCGAAAAAGAGGGGTATTTCACACATTATGAAATTTACGATGTAAAAGCTGGATTGTTTGAAAAACTCATTACATTAAAAAAAATGACACCGGCCGAGCAAGAAAACCCACCTTATCAGTATGCTCCTTTATATATCCGGGTACTTGCAAGTTATGGTGTTGATGCCGTAGTTCAAGTAATGAATATTAATGAGAAATATCGTCATGGTATGCATGTTAATCCCGGGAAATATGATATAAAAGTATCTGCAAAAGGCTATAAAACGCATCGCCAAATCTACGAAGTAAAAGATAAGCCGCTGGATATTATAGTACATTTGGAGATGGATAGATGAACTAAGCACTGAATTGGATTATGCTGCAGTTATCTGAAGCTCAGAAAGGGCTATGGTAGGTAGCTTTTCTAAGCAGAACTCAAGCTGGACGGGTGCAAAATGCAACGATATTGTGTGTGAGTTGGATGGCGTTGTTGCCTAAATTGTGTGATTCATAGACATCATTTCAATATAATTGGTGTCTATGAATAGAGAAATACAGCTGCGATTACAGTGGATTAAGTTATACGGAGCAACTGGACAAACGATACTGGGGGTTATTTTGTTCTCTACTTCTCGCGCTTATCAGACATTGCATGCTGCTTAGTTTAGTGTTTGTTGCTCTTGGAGGTAGTACATCCAGCAGCAACAAAATAATGCCAATATTGACTTTAGTTTGATGATTTTTACTCACCAATACCCGGTCTTAAAAAATTGTGATTTTTAGCATATTCATGATTTTTTCCAATGATTAATCCAGCAGTCTACAACCTCTTTGTCGACTTCATAGTCATCCATTACCTCATTAAATCTTTTAAAACCTGAAAATATTGACCTATAAATCTCTTCTTGCAAAATAGCCCCTATCTGGCTAAATTTTCCACGAGCACTTTCTTCCCAGGAGATGGGAATAAGCAAAAAGTCAAGACTATAATCCTTCAAATATCTTAACCACATACCATCGCCATATTCTATCCTTGGCAATGAAGAAAAATACCATTTTGTGGTGTGCATAGGATTAATCGACCCAGGCGATAGATTCTCCAAATCATAAGAACGAAATCCACTCCTAAACCGTTCCGTATTAAAGGAAAAAGAAGCATATTCAAAATCGTTAATCATACTTTCCAAGCCATAAACCCTCAGTAGCGCTCTATCCAGCTCAGCGTACTTCTTTCTTTCATTTAAGCTCCTAACGACCATAAAGGATTTATTAAAAGGCAAGCTGCAGACTTTCGAATGTCCAGTCCTGATATCTAAACAAACATGGCGAAAAAAATAAACATGTGTAGCTCTCATTCTATGTCCTGCTGCGATAAGCACATGAGCTTCATGCGTCTGCCACCCTGAAAGGAAACAAGCAATTCTTATCTTGCCAGTATCATCCCTCACTAATGCATCACAGCAACACTCCATCTTACTTCCGATAGACCCATGTGATTTCAAGTATCTAGAAGAAGGGTTAATTGACTTATATCCTACGCTGATTCTACTCCGTTCAAACCCACTCATCTCTAGCTCTTTCAGCAATTCATAAATATAAAATCGCTCTTGTCGGCCCATAAACTGTTGTTCGCTTAATGTCCCTAAGAAATAAAGACCATATAGTCTATTTAATAAAAACGGGTCAACAAATGGTATCTTGTCATTTTCCAGCCTAGAAATAATACCTTGATTAACTTTTAACTCAGAAGCTATTGCTTTTTGACTTACACCCCATTTAGAACGTATTTGTCTCAAAATTGATGAAACAGGCTCTACAATAATACTGGAAAAATTTTCAGCACAGTGTCTACAGATCGAAAATGGAATACGAAAGGATGCATCTTCCAATGTTCTCAATGCGCCAAACTTTTTTTTGCATTGAGTCGTTAGATACAAAATTTTACAGCTATTTAAGTTAAGATCTGCTAATTTAACTTCTTTTATGGATGTGCTAAACCCAGCATCACGCGTTTCTTTTATCTCATCAAAACTATATTCGCGTTCAATATGCAAGTCAAATGGAGAAGGAAAGTTGTTATTATCAGCGAATACACCAATCGAAGGATCACAAAAATCACAATGTTTCCTCGAATAAGAACACTCATCAAATTTATTAACAAGATCAGATTCTTTTTTTATTCTTGTATAAAACTCATATATAGAACAAAATCTATTAATTTTCTCAATGAAATCTCTTTTACTTCCTTCTATATCTTCCCAGACCTCTTGCTCAATTTGTGCTTTTTCAAAATTTAGCACTCCAACTGGAATATCCTTCTTCAATTTACACTGTAAAATATTTGTATTTAACCTTTCTACCTCAGCAAAGAAACTTTTCTCAATTTCATTTTTCAATGTACGAGCATCATCTATACCTAAGTGACGTTGCAATCTAGTTTCACCATCTAACAATGCTAACCTGATGATATTTCCTACATCGCAATCGCTTCGTAACGCTTTTAATTTATTAGATAGTTTTACGCCAACTCCATTAATTATTTTTTGCAACTCAAATAACCATTGTCTAGCAATATGAGTTTCCAACGATGGAATCTGCTTTCGTAGCAGAGCTATCTTATCATCCTCCCTATCTATAATTGTTTTAATTATCTGGCCAAATGAGCTGGACAACCTGATCTTAGCTAGTCGTATTAGAGTTTGAATAGCTGATGGATAGCCATAATTTCCGAGCACTTGGCTTAGATTATCTTCAGTATTCTTGTGTAAATAGAGAAAGTATTCTTCCGAACTTTTTAATTTCTTTATGGTTAATCCGCTAAGTCCTGTAATTTCAGGAAGAACCTCATAAGTATACTGTTTATCTCGTACCCTCCGCTCAATCCATTCTTTCACACTTTCCCCAACGATCCATTCAGTATCGTGATTGCCTGCGTTTGGTTGCAACTCTCGGCCCAAGGTTAACCACAGATTACTTAACACGAGGTCAATCTGCTCCCAAAGTACATCAACGCTAGCTTCAGGCGTAATTTCTATGCCCATTTTCCTAAGTTCAGTAGTAATAATCAGCTCACAGTAGATATCTATTTCGCTCAGTAGATTTCTTTGTAAAGTGTTGGTCTTATCCATTCTAATATCCATCACGTAAGCCGTAGTGAAGAAATGTGTATATACAACTTATACAGATTTAAACATTTAATTTCAACGCCTAAGATGATGCCATCAACGTGAGATAACGAGCGAAAAGAGCCATCATGTAATCAGCAACAGAATCAATCACTTTTGTTCTAAAGCATGCGCTCTGACGGTACTTTTACTGTCACAACGACTTAGCTGAAAACTTTCAGCTAACTGCCTTGGGGCCTGTGTGTGCAGCGAAGCTGACACCGGGAGAAATTCTGAGGATTTGGGAATCAGACTGCTAAGTGCTGTTTTGGGAGCAGATACAGGAACTGGCGGCTTAACTCCGTTCTACTTATCCGATCTGCACTCACAACAATGAGAGCACCATGAACCAACCGGAGTGTAGAAGTTTAATTGAATATCAAGAACTATCTAAATAAGTCGCGGCGCCCATACTCGAATCGGTGATGATTCTAATATCCAAAAAGTTAAAACAATAATCGCGATAGATAGCTGATTCTTCGCATCGGACTTTAATTACCCCTTGTCAGGCTCATCAATTATTCGCTGTGTCTGACATTGCACAACCAGCAGGAGTAACTCATGAACAACAATAATCCACTTCTATTTTTAACCGCTGCTTCGTTGTTTGCGCTATCAGCCTGTGGTGGAGGTGACGACGCTGCTACTGCACCGCCTTCTTCGGGTGGCGGAAACGGCTCGAATGGGGGCGGAACGAGTATACCGGCATTGTCGCTGAGTATAGTGAATGCATTGCCCAACGTCATCCAGGAAAACGGCGGAGCACAATATGTACTTGCGGTTTCTGGCGCTCAGCAAGTGTTTTCAGTAGATACATCGTCTTCGGTAACTGGTGGTGCTGCAACGGTTCAGTACGTCACTGATGGCGACAAAGTCACACTGACTGTCACTGCCGGTGGCGTGGATTACGCCAGTGCAGCAATCACCAATACAGTGACAGTTACTGATGGCACCAACCGCAAGGTAACTCATACCAGCAAGGCTGTGCTGAAAGACAACACTGCTGGTCCCATCATCGCAAAAATCAGCGGTACCGCAGCAGAGATGACAAAGTTTACGGAGCGTACCCAGTCACTGGCCTTAGTGAACAAACTTTCAGAAATCGCCATGGTAATGGGTGAAACCATTGACCGCGATTATGGCACGGAGTTTCAGGCTGAAGTGAATGGCAGCGATGCCAAAGCGCTGCTCGATGCGTGGATTACCAGTGGCCCAGCGCTTATTGCCTCCTACAACGCAGGTCAGGTGGGGGAGACTGCCCTGAACACAGCCATGAATGACATCCTCACCAAGGCTCAGATCCACTCAGAAGCTGGCGCACAAGTGTTGGCCGAGGTTGCTGCACTTGCCCGCGTCGCCACCGGCTATTTCACGGTGACGGGGGTGTATCTGGATGAAGTGGATTACGGAATGTCGATGTTCGAAGGTAATCCAGCGCTGGGCTCTTATCAAAACGGCGTATGGCAATACGCAGCACCAGTTTCCTTCCTGGCTGCCATTGTCGGTACTGATACCAACATGTGCTCAGTAAACTAATTGAATTCTGAATGGGAATGATAACATGAAAAACGTCACTTATAAGCTGTCTACTCTGACCCTGGCTCTGGTGGCCTCCTTCGCCGCCATAGCCAATGACACCGTGCGAGCGGTGATAACCAAAGGCCAGACCACTGAGATCCAAAGCACTAGTCGTCAACAGAACCGAGCCCCTGTTGCCCCAGGTGAAACCTGCGTGGCGACCCCTCACGGTGAAGCGCAATGGTGCCTCAGCGGCAATGACGCCTCCCAGATGCGCTCGCAGTCTGCCGTGGCCAGTGGTAGCCCTATGCAAGTTGTGACCCTGCCAAGCTACGGTTATTCAGCTACCGAAGTGGCCCGACACCTGAATGCTAAAGGCGTGTTCGGTCATGTCGAAGCTGACCTAGAAGTATCCAGTCGTGACAGCATGCCCAATAGTGCAGGTGACGTGAGCAGCAGTGCCACCAACGATCCAGCATACAGCTATGCCCAGCGTTTCTACTTTGAGAATGCCGAAATTAGCCCTTCTGGCTCTGATATCGTGGGTATGTGGGATGCCGCTGGTATGAGCAAGATCACCAACCAGGCCAGTGACGCCCCAGATGTACTGGTGATTGACTCTGAGTTTGTGGCAAACGACGAAGTGTCTTACCACAGTGGACGCAACTTCTCTACCACAGCCCTTGTTCAGGGAGGACCTGAACAGAAGCGCAGTGACGACTACACCCCTCCCGCAGAACTGGCTGGTATGTGTCAGAGTCATGGTTTGAACGTCAGCAGCATCATCGCCGCCAAGATGGATAATGGCACCGGCATGGCTGGTGTAACCAATAACGTCAGACTCCACGCTATCAAAGCCCTGACGTGCGGTAACGGTTGGCTGAGTGATGTTGCCGATGCGCTGTGGTGGGCGACCGGCCGTTCATTCGA
Organism: Shewanella sp. SM23; assembly: GCF_025654295.1. Lineage (NCBI taxonomy): Bacteria > Pseudomonadati > Pseudomonadota > Gammaproteobacteria > Alteromonadales > Shewanellaceae > Shewanella > Shewanella sp. SM23. Next base: position 5,731 of record NZ_JAKKRM010000025.1, on the reverse strand, counting down.
TGGTGTAACTCCATATGCCGGCAAGCCTGGCTCTATCAACATGAGTATCTCCGCAGCGATTGCTACAACGGACGCCTGTCCAGCGTATTTGCAGGAAGCGATTGATGCCGCTACCGCCGCAGGTTGGACCATCGTGGTTGCCGCAGGTAACTACAACGCGAATACTGCCGGTTATGTTCCAGCCAAGTGCGACAACGTCATCACCGTAGCCGCGGTAGACCGCTCCGGCGGTAGGGCTGGGTTCAGTAACTATGGTGAACACGTCGACATCGTCGCCCAAGGCGAAGATATGGCGATTATGTGCAATGACTCCACCAGTGCCTGCTATGGTCAGGGCACCTCTTACGCCGCACCACTGGTAACTGCCGCACTGACAGTGACCAAGTACGTGGCCAAAGCGACCCCTGCACAGCTGACTGAAGCCCTGTCATTCACTGCCCGTACTGACACTGTGGGTTCAACCTGTGGTTCTGGCGTGTGTGGTGATGGTTTGATGGACGCGACCAAGCTGTTCAATCTGACCAACGCGATCACTGCTGGCACCGCCAACCGCCTGGAACACGTCCTGTCAGGCAAAGATACCTGTGAGCAAGAATGGTATCTTGACCACTTCGGCAATGCGGCTCGTCTGTGTGAAATGTACAAGCTAACTATGATGGATGGTATCACTAGAGAGGGCATAAGCTATCGCTTGTACTCCGTTTCTTCAGGTGAAGTCATGAGCTCAAATGCTCTATTTGAAGGTGAATTTACCTCCGGTAGTGTTGTGCTGCATAGCTTGACTCCAGCCACCCGAGATTACGCAATCAAGGTATGCCAGAATGATGATTGCGGTGCCTGGTTTCCTGTAGATGTTACTCTGGCTCTTAAGCCTGCATCATGTAGGTAAAATGGAAGGAGGAGCAGCCTCCTTTTTCCTGCGTCAATTTTCAGGCAATGACTTTAATAGTATTTCGATAGCCCAGAAACAGTATAGTTCTCATAAAACTAGAAATAAAAACAGATAAGAGATAAAACATCTGTTTTGCTATAAAAGCAACCGGGCAAATCGGCCTACTAAAAATAAATAATGCGAAACGATTGAGTGAGTTTAAGACTAGCTTGACAGCTGCAAAAGATGCTTGTCAGCAAAAAGCTGGAAGTCGAGACAATCAGAGGTAGACTGCCGATAAGCGCTGTTACACCAGTGATTAAAACAGTTTGAGGCTACCATTTTAGATGGTCAGTGTCTCAGCGAGCAATAGGCCAGTATGCGGTGCTGATGAATCAAACTGGTCTACATGTGGATATCAAAAACTTCATTGTTTGCTCGAGACTAAGACTTGCATCAAAGTCCTGGTTGAATTTATCGATTCAATAAAAAAGGAATGGTTACCAGTATGGACAAAAAAACACAAGAAATTGACTTAAGCAGGATTGTTCGTACAATTTCTGCAATATCTAATCAACCTTGATCCAAGAACGTAATATCATATAGCTGATTCTTAGGGAGAGTGACTATGGAAGAAGATTATTCAAAGAGTAAGGTCGAATAATTGATATTTTGCAGTAAGCGGTAAATAAATAGTGATAATACTGAAAAATTTATTGACAACGTTAAAACGCAACAAGGTTACATGTGATAACTATCTCTGTTCCTTATAACAGGCCTAGGTAAGATAAGAACTGAACCCCTTGAGCTACCTCCATTTAGACGCACAATAGTTCCCTGATCTGTATGTTCCTATTGGAGATAAAGAGCAAACAATATAGGCTGAAATCCCTAAAAGAGAGTTTAGTTGCAATAACAGGAAATGCCAATATGCCATCTAGAACAACATTTTTAGATAATTTTAACACGTGTATTCTTTGTAAAGTAAAAAGTGCTCGTGAGGGCTCAAAAAGTTGCACTTGTGACAATTATATAGGTGATGCAGAGCTCTTAATACTTGCATTGTCTTCAAATGGGTTCTGCTTATCAGACTTATATAAACATATCACAGGATCCAAAGATTTTATGGAAGTGTTTGACTACAGATTCGATTATAAAGAGTTTTTTGATCCTTACGTTGCAGCCACAGACTTTATAATTAACGCCGCAAAATATTACAAAGATATAGATAGAGTGATAGTCTATTCAAAAACATTAAGTTTCTCAACCCCAGTTCGGCACACTAAGATGCTCCCTGTTTTATTCGAGTACTTAAGGGATATGATTCAGAATGGAGGTAAAAAGGTGTATTTTGTTACAGAATATGGATCTCAAATGTTACAGACTATAGTCATTTTAACTCTGGAAACAGACATTACGAAATTTGAGCATACTGCAAAATCTGTAAAAGATGTCAATTTCCAAACATATAATATTGCTATTCATATAAGAGATAGTATATATAGATCAAAAAATAGTTTTTTATCCGCTGAGACTTTCAAAAACGCTTTCGTTGAAATAATACCACAAGTAACGTGTAATGATTTTAGTGTGCCAGTAAAAAATGCACAAGCTATGGCTGATATGTTCTGCTATACACGAGGACTATTAAAAGGGAAGAAACCTTTGAACTATGAGTCGACAAAGTTAATTGAAAATTACGCAAAAAGTTATATTTATTACAATACAAATCGTGAAACAATATTTAATCCGAAAATCAGAGATGAGGCAGAGTATGCTGTGCTTGCTGAAATATAACTCAAAAAGATTTGACAGATTCGATATTGAGCAATATATATTTATCATTAAAATTATGCACGATGAATATCTCTAAAATTATTCAGAGATGTTCTTGACATCGTACATCTAATTTATCCATAACTGATTTGATGACGAGAACACAGTCTATAATGGCTGTTGAGATGGTCACATCGGTCTCGGCATCGCAATGTGCCATGATTTAGGTGCACAAAATCTGACTCGAGGTGACCGATATGAACTATAAACTCATCAGCATTGATTTGGCAAAAACTGTCTTCCAAGTGGCGGCCTTCAATCATGACAATACCATTGCTTTTAATCGTAAAATCAACCGTTCAGTATTGCTCAATTGTTAGGTGAAAGATTGCAGGTGTTAGGTGAAAGATTGCAGGATATAGAAAATACTTACTCAATAATTGTCCCAGGTTTAGCAGGCATTCCTGCGCTCGAAGAATACAAACCACCATCGATTGTTAGAAAAGCCGCTGCAAAAGGTGATGCGAACAGTGTGTTCAGAAACATACTGTTATTACTATCAAAAAGTGCATCGAAATGGGCTGAATTTACAGACAAATTTCAGGCGATATTTTCTGAGTATTCAATAGCAGTCTCATTTAATGAAAATTATGATGTCGGATAGGCGGCACTTGGTAACAGGTGCCGTCTATCCGACAGAAATGAGCTGGGTGGTGTCGAGTTGAGATTGTCCGATTAAGTCTAGCTATTTAATCAACACTATCAGTTCATATATGAGCTAGTACACATAATTATTTTTGTCCAAAAAAGGTTAGGGCGCTTCACTCGATATCTATAAAAACTCCTGAAAATGACATACTTATGCCCATGGCGGCTCAAAATCGGCAAAATGTTAGTATTTTATTGTGATTTTTTGAACAAGCATAAGCGCATTGCTAGGTGATTCTGGCTAGTTTGCGAGTTTTGCGAGTCCAATAGGCTTTGTTTCCTAAATAGGTTGAACTAAAACCCTAGCCGCTGATCTGATCGGCATCGCCTATCAACTTACCCATTAACCGTGTCAAAACCTCGCTATAAAACAACCCACTGGAAGCAATACAACCAAGCCTTAATCAACCGCGGTTCACTTACCTTCTGGATTGATGAGGATGCAATTGCTAAGTGGGAAGCCAAGGTCGAGCAGCCCAAGAAAGGTCGTCCTCGTGTGTTTAGCTACTCAGCCATTACCACTGCGTTGATGGTTAAGCGTATTTTCTCTATACCACTGCGAGCCTTACAGGGCTTAATCAATTCGGTGTTTAAACTGGGTGACATCCCATTATCTTGCCCGCATTACACCTGCATCAGTAAACGCGCGAAAACGGTCAATATTGCTTTTAAAACCAAGACTCGCGGCGCCATTAAGCACTTAGCTATCGACTCGACAGGCCTGAAGGTCTATGGCGAAGGTAAGTGGAAAGTAAAGAAACATGGCACAGATGGAAAGCGCCGAGTGTGGCGTAAACTGCATATTGCCGTAGATACACATAGCCATGAAATTATTGCCGCAGAACTCAGTTTATCAGGTGTCACAGATGCTGAAGTGATGCCCAGTTTCATAAAATTAATATCTATACTTCAAAAGTGTTCGCGTAGCTGCGTGTGAGATGCACTTTGTCAAAAAGCAGCAAACACAAAGTTTAATGCGCTCTGGATGAACAGCTTTGCACCATAATGGAGCAAAGCTGTCGGCGGATTGAGTTATAGCCTTGATATATAATAACAAAAGTCAGACTCACGAAATGACACAAAACTCATTTGGAATGACAAGCCACACAAAAACAGAGCGGCGATGGGAACCATATAGAGCATATTTAACATAATATACATTGTGCGCATCTTCATGTCGAATCACTCTATACCTTTCAAATGGTCGATTGGTTTGTTGAATGCACTTTCATGACGTTCAATTTGGCTTGTGTGCAAATATTGCGATGTAGTGTCGATACTTTCGTGGCCAGCGTCGGCTTGTACATGGGATAACGGTCTGCGGTTGATATTGATATCGTGCGTAATGCCAGTGTGACGAATATTGTGGGCAGTTAGTTTGCGCATCTGCGCCGCATCTTGTGTAAAGCCATCGATTTCTATACGTTCTGCAGCCAGATTAATTATTTTTTGAATTTCGTCGCGAACATGACGAATGCCTAGATTGGCATTGAGGATACCAACATCTCGGCCGCGTCCAGCAGCTTTGTGCCGTACAAACAAAGGATGATTTTCGTTTGGTCCTGGATAATCCGTTAATCCTAAAAACTGACGATATTTGACTAACGCATCGAGCAAGGCTTTTGAAATCGCAACACTGCGTCTTTTACCACCTTTACTCAACGGAATATGAAAACTCCAGATGCCCGTTTGCTGATTACGTTTAAACTGGTTCATCACCGGCGAATAACCCGCACGTGCAGACACATCTGAAACGCGTAAATAACAGCAATAAATCAATGTAATGAGGAATAAACTTCTTTGATGTAACTCAGGAAATTCTTCTGCTAGTCCAGTAACGGTCGCCATAATATATGACCACTGTAATTCAGTGAATGCGAGACTATTTTCATCTTCATGACTTTGACGCTGATATTGCCTGTTTGCTGCAAATCGACTGTGATTAAGCCAGATTTGAGCAGGATTCCGCTCACAATATTCTTCACTTGTCAGATACGAATAAAACGAAGACAAAATGGCCATTTTTGTTTTTAACGCATTATCGCTTAACACATAAGGCTGGATTTGCCCGAGTTGTTTTTTGCCGACAAATGGTCGCCATTGCGAGTTTGGAACCCGTTCATCATGCAGGGCGGGATCATACTTTGTTAACTAACGGAAACTTTTAGGCTTAAACAGGATCAGAGCAAGCATGTTATGCTAACGACCTATTCCTAATGTCACTGTTTGAACACTTGAAACTCATCGAAGACCCTCGCTCTCACATCAACCTAGACCATGATTTAGTTGATATTATTTTTCTTGTTTTAGCCGCTATCGCTTCAGGTTGCGATGGCTGGCAAGCTATCGAAGAATTCGGCCAAGAGAACCTATCTT